>JBBRHS010000310.1:0-4016 GCA_038222385.1 Acidimicrobiia bacterium | reverse complement strand
GGGGCACCCGCGCGTCCGGCTTCGGTCACGTGCGTCCCGAGCACCGCCTCGGGGTCGCCACCCGCGGCCTTCAGCACCGCCGGCGCGTCACCCAGCCGGGCCGCGTCGCGGGCCATGCGGCCGAGCGCGGTTCCCGACGCGACGGCTTCCCAGTGCCCCACCTCCCCACACGCGCACCGCGGCCCGTTCGGATCGACCGTGAAGTGCCCGACCTCGGCCGCGAAGCCGTGGGCACCGCGCAGGACCCGGCCGTCGCTCACGATGCCCCCGCCGACTCCAGTGCCGAGGGTGATCACGAGCGCGTCGCGCACTCCCCGGGCGGCACCGTGCACCAACTCCCCCCAGGCGGCGGCGTTGGCGTCGTTGTCGACCACGGTGGGCAGGCCCGTCGCGGCGGCGATCTCGGCCCGCACCGGCGTACCCAGGAACCCGGGGACGTTCGGGGCGTAGTGGATGACGCCGTCGCGATCGACCATGCCCGCGGCACCGACGCCGACTGCGGCGACGTCGTGCTCGGATCGCAGCGCCGCGACCGACGTGAGGATCTGTTCCCGCATGGCCGGCCAGTCGTGTGCCGGCGACGGCGCCCCCTGCCGCGCGAGCTCCTCGCCCGCGGCGGCGACGACCGCGGCTCGCACGTTCGTCCCGCCGATGTCGACGCCGATCGTGAGCATCGTCACCGCGTCACTCGAGGTCGATGTTCTGCACCCGGGGCGCGGCCGGACGAGCGGGCGGACGAGCGGGCGGACGAGCGGGCGGGGATTCGTCGAGGCGGATGTCGAGATCGTCGTCGAGGTCGATGCCGAAGTCGACGGGAGCGGTCGGGTGCTCGGCGTCGAACGCGGCCCGCTGCTCAGCGAGGGTGCGTTCGAACGCGTCGACGACCACCTTGATCGCGAGGGTGAACTCGTGGGCCGCGTTCACGAGGTGCTCCGCCGCCTCGGGTCCCGCCTCGGTCAGCGCGCTGATCAGTGGCCCGACGGCATTCCCGGGAGCGCCGAACAGTGGATCGCCGGCGCCGCCGAAGATCGGGTCGTCGGCCCAGTCGTCCCACCCGTCGTCGCCCGGTTCGGGCGATTCGACCCGCGGCTCGGCGGTGGGTTCGTCGACCGGGAAGAGCGGGTTCCGACGCGGGGCGCCGGGGTCGCGCAGTGCCATCAGACCTCCACGGGGTGGGCCTCGGACCGGTGCCGGGCCGGGAACTCGATCTCGAGGCGTCCGCCGGCGAGGCGCGCCGCGCCGATGTCGCGTCGGCTCAGGCTGTCGGGCAACGCGACCGCTCGACGGTAGGCGCCCACCGCGACGAGCAGCTCGCCGTTGCGGCGACCGAGCTGGATCTCGCTCCGTTCCACCCCCGGGAGTGGGAGCGACAGGAGGAGTGTGTCGCCGACGGTGGTCATCCGCATGGGGTCGATGGTGGCGAGGCGTGCGGCCGGATCGCGATCGGCGTAGAGCGCGGCGCCGAAGTCGTGCAGGCGATCGGTGCCGACAAGCTCACCTCGGGCGAGCTCGACCGTCAGGATGGGCGCCGGCGAGAACGCGTCGCCGATCTCGATGAGGTGCTGCGCCTCGATCGCGCGCCATTCGTCGAACCAGGGATCCGACACCGCGCTCGGCAGCAACCGGTTCACGATCACGGAGTCGACGTGATACCCGAACAACGACAGGTAGGTGAACGTCCGCCGGGCCTCGGCCACGACGAGCCGCTCCGCGTTCACGACCAACCGCGCACTCGTGATCTCGGGATCCGTGAGCAGGTCCCGCACACCGTCGAGCCGGGCCGTGAAACGAGCGACCGCGTCGAACACCTTGTCGGACGCGATCGGGACGTTCATCATCCGGGTGAGGAACGGCCGTACCGCCCGGGTGATCCCGCGTTGCGCGGGGAACACCCGATCCATGTACCAGCCGATCACGTCGGGGAGTGAGAGGAGCCGGAGCGTCTCGGCGGTGGGCGCGCAGTCGACGACGACCACGTCGTAGTCGCCGCTCGTGGCGAAGCGCTTGATGTCGGCGAGGGCGAACACCTCGTCGAGACCGGGAACGACCGCGAGCTCCTCGGCCTCGACCGGATCGGCACCGGCCCAGTCGAAGAGGGTGACGAGGTACTCGCGCACCGCATCCCACGATTCCTCGAGCCGGGCCCGGGCATCGAGCTGGATTCCGTGCAGGCCCGGAGCCACCGGTGTGACGGCGTCGCCCAGGGGAACGGCGAACGCGTCGGCCAGGGAGTGCGCCGGATCGGTCGAGCACACCACTGTGCGCAGTCCGGCGTCGGCGGCGCGCAGGGCCGTCGCCGCCGCGACGGTCGTCTTGCCGACCCCACCCTTCCCGGTGACCAGGAGAATCCGAGCGGCGTCACACGCCCTGATGGAACGCTTCGCTGCGCCGCCTCGATCGCTCACCAATTCACCAACCACGCCGCGTGTCCGGCGGCTCCGCTGCGCTCACGACTTCTCGATCTCCTTCTTCAGCTCGCGCAGGGCGGTGCCCATGATCATCCCCGCGGCACGCCGCTTGATGAGACCGGGGAGCGGTGCGGAGAGGTCGACGGTGAGGTCGTAGTGCACCTTGGTCCCGTCGCCCTCGGGTTCGAATCGGTAGGAGCCGTCGAGCCGGCGGAGCATGTCGCCCTCGACGAGCTTCCACGACAGCGACTCCGGTGCCGCGGAGTAGTCGTACTGCAGCGTGTAGTGGAAGCTCTTGCCGAGTCCCGCGGCCCGGTACTCGACCTGGGATCCGCGTCCTTCGCCGTCGCGGCTCAGGATGGTTGCCTGCTTCACGTCGCGCGCCCACTCCGGGTACTGCTCGAAGTCGACGACCACCTCGAGGCACCGCGCCGGCGTCGCCGCGACGCTGATCCGTTCATTCGCCTGCTCGGCCACCCGAACTCCCTTCTCGTGTCGTCCGCTCGCTCGCGCTCCGGGCCACCCTGGATCGGGCGGGTCGGGGCGCGGTGGACCCTCGGGCCGGGAACGTTCCGTGCCGAGCGGCCCACAGACCGGCAAGGCCGAGAGGGAGCATAGGGACCAGGAAGCCCGCGGGGGCGCGAAACCCCGTGGCCAGGGCGATCACCACCGACAGCGCCAACGATCCGAACAGGTGCTGCTTGACCTTCTTCGGCGCCGAACCCTGCAGGAGGAACAGGTTGGCGACCGCGACGTTGTCGCCCCGGGCGCTGCGCACGAGGCCGAGACCAAAGGCGTAGGACCACACGCCGAGCGACGCCAGGAACAGTCCCAGCGCCACGACGACCGAGACCGGTTCGAGCGCGGTCACGCCGAGCGCGACGGGGACGGCCGTCGCCGCGAACAGCGCATCCGAGGCCCAGGAGACCTCGATGATCCGTCTTCCTTCGTGTGGCACCGGCATCGACACCGAGGGTAATCCTCAGGTCGGGAGGAACGGCAACGCATCGATGGCACCGGCGGCGACGGGCGCCAGGCGGGCCGCCAGTGTGTCGTAGGAGAACTCCGACACGGCGCGGACCCGGGCGGCCGCACCGAAACGCCGGCGGATCGGCTCGTCGTCGAGCAACCGCCGCAACGCGCCACGGACCTCCGACTCGGAGCGGGGATCGACCACGAACCCGGTCTCGCCGTCGACCACTGCTTCGTGGGACCCACCGCTGCGGCCGGCCACCGCCGGGACCCCCGCAGCCGCCGCTTCGAGGAACACGATGCCGAACCCCTCCGCCTCGAGACCGAACCACCGGTCCCGGCACACCATCGTGAACACGTCGGCGCTCGCGTAGAGCGCGGCGAGATCGGCGTCGGGGACCCGGCCCAGGAACCGGACCCGCCCGCCGAGCCCCCGCCGGGTGACCCGGGTCTCGAGCCGTCGACGATCGCGGCCCGCGCCCGCGATCGCGAGCTGGACCGACGCGTCGAGTCCTGCGAGCGCGTCGATCACGACGTCGAAACCCTTGCGGGGAACGAGACGGCTCGCGCCGAGGATCAGCGGCCGGTTCGGATCGAAGCCGAACCGATGGCGGGCCGCGGCCCGGGCGTCGGAGT
>JBBRHS010000309.1:0-4018 GCA_038222385.1 Acidimicrobiia bacterium | reverse complement strand
CGGCGATCATGTTGTACGGCATGTCGTTCATCTTCGGGTTCAGCGGATCGACGATGCTCACCGAGATCGCCGACTTCGCCCGCACCACCCCCGACGTCGCGCCACTGTTCGTCGTCGCGATCTTCTTCACGCTCGTCGGGTTCGCGTTCAAGATCAGTGCGGTGCCGTTCCACTTCTGGGCCCCCGACACCTACGAAGGTGCGCCGACGCCCGTCACCGCGTTCCTGTCGGTGTCGTCGAAGGCCGGCGGGTTCGTCGCCCTGCTCACCATCATCTTCGTGGGGTTCTTCCCGAGCGTCGATTCGTGGCAGCCGGTGATGTGGGTGTTCGCGGCGCTTTCGATGACAGTCGGGAACCTCATCGCGCTCCGCCAGACCAACATCGTGCGGATGCTGGCGTACTCGTCGATCGCGCAGGGCGGCTTCATCCTCGTGCCGCTCGCGGTGGCCCAGGACGCGCCCGTGGCCGCGCTCGAAGCGGTGGTCAGCTACCTGCTGATCTACGCGGCGATGAACCTCGGTGCGTTCGCCGTCGTGATCGCGGTGTCCCGTCGCACCCGCTCCGCCGAGATCTCGAGCTACGCCGGCCTCGGCCAGTTCGCGCCGGTGCTCGCGATCCTCATGTCGATCTTCTTGTTCTCGCTCGCAGGCGTGCCCCCACTCGCCGGTTGGTACGCCAAGTTCATGCTGTTCCGGGCCGTGCTCGACGCAGGAACCCCCTGGGCGATCGTGCTCGGCGTGATCGCGGCGGTGAACTCGGTGATCGCGTTCTTCTACTACGCCGCCGTCGCCCGCCAGATGTGGTTCAGGGAACCGGCGATCGAAGGGACGCGGGCGGTCGAGATCCCCGCCGCGCTCGGTGTCGCCATCTCGTTGTGCGCCGCGACCGTCGTGGTGATCGGGATCTACCCCCAGCTCTTCGGCCGGCTCGGGGAACTCGCACGGTTCTAGGAGAAGGAGTGGAGCAGGCGGACATTCCCGCGCGGTCGCCGGACTGGTGGGCGATCGAGCCTGCGCAACGGATTCGACCAGACGGGCGGTGAATCGGTGAGCGGTCGAGCCGGCGGAACGGATCCGACCCGGGTGATGGAGCGGATCCACCGGGAGGGGCCGGTGCCGTACTCGGTGTTCGTGGGTGCCGCGCTCGACGAGTTCTTCCGCCACGGCGGCGCCGGCCGGGCCGGGTCCGACTTCGTGACCAGCCCCGAGGTCGGCCCGCTCTTCGGGGCGGTCGTGGCCCGAGCCCTCGACCGGTGGTTCGTGGAGCTCGGCTCCCCCGACCCGTTCATCGTGGTCGAAGGTGGTGCCGGACGGGGTCGTCTGGCGAGCGATGTGCTCCGCGCCGACCCGAACTGCGCGGCCGCGCTGCGGTACGTGATGGTCGAGAAGTCGGTCACCTTGCGGGCGGAGCAACGCGAGCGGCTCACGGTCGAGCCCTGGGAGGACGCGCTCGGACCGTTCCTCCCCTCGGCCGACGGCGACGACGACCCCGAGCCTGTCGCCGGGGTCGGCCCCATCGTCACCGCCCTCGACGATCTGCCCGCACTCGGTTTCGAGGGCGTGATCCTGGCCAACGAGCTGCTCGACAACCTCCCTTTCGACGTGATCGAACGGACCGAGTCGGGGTGGCTCGAGATCCGGGTCGGCATCGACGGCGAACGGTTCGTCGAGGTCCCCGTCCCCGCCGATGCCTCGGTGAGGCCTCCGTTCGACGCAACCACCGGGAGCCGCCTCCCGCTGCAACGCGGGATCGACGCCTGGCTCGCCGCGTGCGCGTCGGCGCTGCAGCGCGGGGTCGTGGTCGTGATCGACTACGCCGCTCCGGCGGCCGAGGTCGCGGCCCGGGGCCGCAACGGCTGGCTGCGGACGTACCGTGCGCACCGTCGGGGCGAGGATCCGCTCGAGGCACCAGGCACGCAGGACATCACCACCGACATCGTCACCGAGTCGCTGCACCGCGCCGCGCGCCGCGCCGGGTTCACGGTCGCGCTCGAGACGACCCAGGCCGCGTGGCTCGTGGGTCTCGGCATCGACGAACTGGTCGAGTCCGGTCGCCGTCAATGGGATGCCCGGGCCCACCTCGGTGACCTCGAGGCGATCGCCGGCCGGAGTCGTGTCACCGAGGCCGCCGCCCTCACCGATCCGTCGGGGCTCGGTGCCCACACCGTCACCATCCTCACGAAGAACGCCGGCGCAGGCCTCACGAGGAACAGCTGACGCAGCTCTCCTGGGATGGCTCGCGCAGGAGGGCGGTATCGTGATTCGCTGCGGTCGAGCCACCACGACCATGTCCGGAGGGGAGACGCATGTCGGAGCCGACGATCGAGGGACTGCTGGCCGAGGAACGTCGCTTCCCGCCGCCCGAGTCGTTCAAGCAGGACTCGCTCGTCGTCGGCGCGCATCTCTACGACGAGGCCGACCGCGACTACGAGGGCTTCTGGGCGCGCCAGGCCCTCGCGCTCGACTGGTCGAAGGAATGGAACACCATCCTCGACTGGGACCTGCCGTTCGCGAAGTGGTTCGTCGGCGGCGAGCTGAACGTCAGCCAGAACTGCCTCGACCGCCACGTCGAGGCCGGTCACGGCGCTCAGGTCGCCTACCACTGGGAGGGCGAGCCCGGCGACACCCGCACCATCACCTACGCCGACCTGCTCGACGAGGTGAGCCGTCTCGCGAACGGGCTCAAGGAGCTCGGGGTCGGCAAGGGCGACCGCGTCGCGATCTACCTCGGCATGGTGCCCGAGCTGCCGATGGCGATGCTCGCGTGCGCCCGGATCGGCGCCGCGCACTCCGTGGTGTTCGGCGGGTTCTCGAAGGACTCGCTGCGCGACCGCATCAACGACGCCGAGTGCACGGTGCTCGTCACCGGCGACGGCGCCTGGCGCCGCGGCAACATCGTGCCGCTGAAGGCCACCGCCGACGATGCAGTCGCGGAGACCCCGTCGATCCAGAAGGTGCTCGTGGTCCGACGCACCGAGCAAAAGGTCTCGATGCATGACGGGCGCGACGTCTGGTACCACGATCTCGTCCCCCGCCAGAGCACCGAGTGCGCGCCCGAGGCGATGGGTTCCGAAGACCTGCTGTTCATCCTCTACACGAGCGGTACCACCGGCAAGCCCAAGGGGATCATGCACACCACCGGTGGGTACCTCACCCAGGTCGCGTTCACCCACAAGCACGTGTTCGACCTCCACCCCGACACCGACGTCTACTGGTGCGCGGCCGACTGCGGGTGGGTCACCGGGCACTCCTACATCGTCTACGGCCCGCTCGCGAACCGCACCACCAGCGTGATGTACGAAGGCACACCCGACCACCCGGGCAAGGACCGGTTCTGGTCGATCATCGAGCACTACGGCGTGACGATCCTCTACACCGCACCCACCGCGATCCGGACGTTCATGAAGTGGGGCACCGAGTTCCCCGACGGCCACGATCTGTCGTCGCTGCGGCTCCTCGGCACGGTCGGCGAGCCGATCAACCCCGAGGCGTGGATCTGGTACTGGACCCACATCGGCGGCGAGCGCTGTCCGGTGGTCGACACGTGGTGGCAGACCGAGACCGGCGCCATCATGATCAGCCCCCTGCCCGGTGCCACCACGCTGAAGCCGGGCAGCGCGACGTTCCCGCTCCCCGGCATCGGTGCCGATGTGGTCGACGAGCACGGCACCCCGGTAACGATTCCCGGTGGGGGGTACCTGGTGCTGACCCGTCCGTGGCCGTCGATGCTGCGCGGGATCTGGGGCGACCCCGACCGATATCGCGACACGTACTGGTCGGAGTACGCGGGCCGGTACTTCGCCGGCGACGGCGCCAAGCGCGACGACGACGGCTACTTCTGGCTGCTCGGTCGCGTCGACGACATCATGCTCGTGTCGGGCCACAACATCTCGACCACCGAGGTCGAGTCGGCACTCGTCGGCCACCCCGCGGTCGCCGAGGCCGCGGTCGTGGGCAAGACCGACCCGACGTCGGGCCAGGCGATCGGCGCGTTCGTGATCCTGCGGGCCGGCTTCGAA
>JBBRHS010000308.1:0-4023 GCA_038222385.1 Acidimicrobiia bacterium | reverse complement strand
GCCGCGTCGATGTAGGTCTTCTCGCTGATGAAGGCGTGCTGCGTGCCGGTGGAGAGGTCACGGAACGCCCGCTCGAGTCGGCTCCCGTTCCTGATCGCCGACGTTCCCGCGGCGAGGTGCGCCCACTGCGCGACTTCCCGCGAGGCCTCGGTGGCGTAGGTCGCCGCGACGCGCATGTCGGCCCGCAGACGCGGGGTCAGCGGCTCGCCTGCCCCCACGACCCGTTCGGCTTCGACGAACACCTCGAGGATCCCGGCTCGCGCCGCTCGCCACATCCCCGTGAAGTGCGCAAGGTTGCGTTGGAACGTCTGGCGGCGCGCCAGCGTCTCCATGTCGGACATCCGCGCCTTCGTGAGCGCGAGTTCGGCCACGTCGTCGATCATGCTCTTCGCCACGCCGAGCGCCCAGCTCGCATGGCCGGCCGCGGTCACGGGCATGAGGCCCAATCGGAAGAGGGAGCTCGACCCCCGCCGCGGCTCGCGGCTGAACAGCCGGAAGCAGCGGTCCTCCGGAACGAACACTTCGCTGACCGAGTAGTCGTAGCTCCCGGTGCCACGCAGACCCTGCACGTGCCAGCCGTCGGTGAAGGTGACCTGCTCGCGGGGCACGATCGCGGCTCGGATCTCGCCGACGTCGAAGACCGCTTCGCCGTCGACGACAGGGAAGAAGCCACACGCGACGTAGCGAGAGTGGCCGGTCCCTGAGCCGAAGTTCCACGCGCCGGAGAGCACGTACCCGTCGCCCGACTTGTCGCCGGTGCCGTTCGGGAAGAACTGGCCGCCAACGGTGACGCGCTCGTTCGGGTCACCGAACAGCTCCCCGAACCCGGCGTCGGGGAGGAACACCGACGCGGCCATCGCCGAGGGGAAGTTCGCGATCCCGATCCATCCGAGGGAACCGTCCTGCCACGCCAGTTCGATCCATGTCTCGATGACCTCGGCGAACGACGGCTCGCAGCCACCCGCCTCGGGTGCGTTCAGGTAGGTCATGAGCCCGCTGGCCCACAGCGCGTCGACCATCGGTGCCGACAGGGTTCGGGCCGTCTCGCTCGCCGACGCCTCGCGTCGGCTCACCGCACGGAGGCCCCGGGCGGCGTCCAACCCGTGGAGCGCGGCAACGGCGGACGTCGCAGATCGGGGACTCGGTGCCGCCATGTGACCACTTCCTCGAGAATGGGATCGCCGGACGCGAGGAGGGTAATCCGGCCGGCCCGTGGCGTTCTCCCGGCCCGTTCCGGCCCGTTCGCGAAATTCGCGGGCGAAATGCTTGCCTCGCCCCATTCGCGGCTGTAGACAGCTTCCGGTTGGGACTCGAGTGTTCCAGGGGCTGGGGGAGAAACAATGGTTCGTGCGTGGGCAATGCGTGGCGTGCTGATGGCGGTCGTGGTGTTCGCACTCGGCTGCACGGTGACGGTGACGCCGGAAGCTCCCGCGAGTTGGTTCTTCGCCAACGAGGGCGCGAACGGCACCGGCTACTTCACCAACGGACCGGGTACGCCCCCGCTCGGTCGAGGGAGCGCGCTGCTCACCGTCGACGGCACTGGTCGCGAAGCGATCGCGACCGTTGCCTTCAGCGGAAAGACCCTCGCCTCGATCACGAAGTTGCGGTACTCGACCTACGTCGCCTTCCCCACCCCCCCGACCGAATCGATGACGCTGCAGTTCGACGTCGACTACGACGCGACCGACGGCAACGACAACTACCAGAGCCGACTCGTCTACATCCCCGGCCTCAGCACCCCGCTCGCGCCCGCGACCTGGCAGGAGTGGGACACCCTCACCGGACCTCCGACCGGAGCGTGGTACTCGGCCGGGAGCGGAGGCTCGTCCTTCCGTCCAATCGTCGGCGGCGTGACCCAGGTCTCCCCGCCCTGCGACGCGGTCAACTACTGCACGTGGGCCGAGGTCCTCGCCAACTACCCGAACGCGCGCATCCGACCCTCGAGCGGCCTCATCATGGTGCGCGCCGGTGGTCCGATCGCGGGCGGCTTCTCCGGCGCGACCGACAAGGTGGTCGTCGGCCTCAACGGCATCGACGCCACCTACGACTTCGAGCCCGGGAACGTCGTCGTCACCGTCAACCCCACGACCGCGTCCAAGCTCAGCTTCGGGTTCGCACAGGAGACGGCCTCCGGGAGCGGTTCCTTCGTCAGCGGTCCGGCCGGCGCGGTGGGGACGGGCAGCGCCGCGCTGACCGTCGACTCGTCGGGCGGGATGGGGCTCTCCACCGCCGTGTTCGCGGGGACGCGGATCGACCGCTTCACCGACCTCTCCTACGCGACGTACCTGCAACCGTCGTATCCGGCGAACGCCCCGTCGCTCCAGTTCGATGCCGACTACGACGACAGCGACGCGAACACCGCCGCGCAGGGCCGCTTCCTCTTCGAGCCGAGCGTCGCGGGAGCTGCCGCGGTCACCGACTCGACCTGGCAGACGTGGAACCCCCTCACCGCCCCGTCGGGCTGGTGGCAGACCGGCAACGCGATCGTGGGCGGCGTCGACGTCGGCAAGGCCTGCACCCAGGCCAGCCCGTGCTCGTGGACCGCACTCACCGCCGCGTACCCCGACGCACGGGTCCGCCCCGTCGTGGGTCAGTTCGGCGGGATCGCCAACGCCGGCCGAACCTGGCTGAAAGCCGGGGGTAGCTGGGCCGGCGGCTTCGCCGGGAACGTCGACTCGCTCACGGTCGGCATCGACGGCGTCAACGTCACCAACGCACTGGAGCCGTGACCACCGCGGTCTTCCACTCTCGCGTCGTGGCGTCGCCGGGATCGATCATCGTGACGATCTTCTCCGCGAGCACCGTCTCGATGGGACAGCCGAGACGTAGTGGCCTAGGCGCGAGGTGAGGCCCCGGAAGGGGTACACGATCTGACGGGCGTAGGTCTTCGCGAGCATCGTCGGCCGCGCGCTCTGTTCGTAGGGAAACTGCTCGTTCATCACGCCCGTGTCGGGGTACACGTCGAGATCGCGCACCTGGGTTCCGAAGAGGCGATCCCACACGACGAGGACGCCCCCGAAGTTCGTATCGCGGTGCTCGGGTTCGATGGAGTGGTGGACGCGATGCGATTGGGGCGTGACGAACAGGTGACGGGCCGGCCCGAGGTTCGTGCGGATGTTCGAGTGCACGACGTAGTTGGCGAAGATCACGATTGCTACGAGAACCGTCGCCCCTCCGGCGGAGATGCCGAGGAGCGCAGTCGGGACCAGGACGATCGTGCTCGAGATCATCGCCTCGGCGAAGTGCAGGCGCATCCCTGCGAACGCGTTGAGCGAACGCTGCGAGTGGTGCACCTCGTGGACGCGCCAGAACGCCGGTACCCGGTGACGGACGAGATGGGAGCCCCAGTTGAGGAAGTCGCCGGCGACGAAGGCGACGATCAGCGCCCCGGTTGCGCCGAGCGTCCGCTCGAGGTTCGCGTGCGGGAGCAAGTCGGCGGCGGGAGCGAGGAGCAGGAAGTACGCACGGACGATCGTCAGCTGGAACACAAAGAACAGCACGAAGTACAGCGCGTCCTGGGCCGCTCCGACGGTGAAGAGCCCGGCCCCCGGTCGGGCGGGATAGCGACGCTCGAGGACCGCGATCGTCGCGATCAGTGCCCACAACCGCCAGTCGAGGAAGGTCGCGCGCCAGGCGCCGACGATCGCGCCGGCGGTGTGGCCGAAGTGGGCCGCGGCGAAGTGTTCCTGGATGCCGCCCCATCCCGTGATCCCGCCGGCCGCGATCAGCCCCGCAAGCGCTCCGCCCACGACCAAGCCGCCAACTGGGCGCCCCCCGCGCCGGACTCGGATGCTCATCGCCATGCCCCGACACTCTCACCCGGACGGAGGCAGGACCGCAAGGACCTCTCGGCCCAGCGTCAGCCGGCTCCTCGTGGAGGATGTTGCGCCACCGCCGCGGTCGCGACACCACATGTGGCGAGGAGCTTCTGCACTTCCGTTCGTCAGTCGTCGTTCTGGATGGTGCCGAACCCGAGACCGTAGAAGCCGCCGACCCTGGCGTTCGTCGCGTTCGAGAACCCGA
>JBBRHS010000307.1:0-4035 GCA_038222385.1 Acidimicrobiia bacterium | reverse complement strand
ACTCTCTTCTTCAACATCTCGCCCGACGCGGCGCGGCCCAAGGTGCTGCTGTACCTCCTGCTCACCGTCGCGCCGTTCGCACTGGTCGCGCCGGTCATCGGGCCCCTGCTCGACCGCAGCCGTGGTGGGCGACGGACGCTCATGAGCCTCGGTTGCCTCGGACGCGCCGTGCTCTGCGTGCTCATGGCCGGCAACGTCGACACCCTGCTCCTGTTCCCGCTCGCGTTCGGGGTGCTGGTGCTCGCCAAGGGGCATCAGGTGGCGAAGAGCTCGCTCGTACCGGCCATGGTCCCCGACGAAACCGCGCTCGTCACCGCCAACTCGCGCCTGGCGTTGATCAGCATCGGTGCGGGCGTGGTCGGCGGCATCCCGGCGGCGGTGATCCTCAAGCTCACCGGAGCCGACTGGGTGCTCGTGACCGCGGCGATCGCGTTCGCGGTCGCAGGAGCGCTCGCCCTGCGCATCCCCCGTGGGGACCGGGGCGCGACCCCGGAGACACCCGAGGAGCGCGCCGAGCTCCACGCCCCGAGCATCGTGCTCGCCGGCACGGCGATGGCTTTGTTGCGTGCAGGCGTCGGGTTCCTCACCTTCCTCGTTGCGTTCGGGCTCAAGGCCGACAAGCAACCGACCTGGTTCTTCGGCGCCGTGCTCGCGATCAGCGCGGTCGGCGGCTTCGCGGGCAACCTCCTCGCCCCGTTGCTGCGTCGTCGGGTGAAGGAGGAGTGGATCCTCGTCGGTTCACTCCTCGTTCCGGCGGTGATCGCGCTCTGGGCAGCACAGGCCGGCGGGCGCTGGGCATTCCTGTTCACGGCGATCTCGGTGGCGATGGGCGCCGCGGCGGGAAAGGTCGCGTTCGACAGCCTGCTCCAGCGCGACGGACCCGACGATCTCCGCGGGCGCGCGTTTGCTCGCTTCGAGACCCGCTTCCAGCTGGTGTGGGTGATCGGGGCGTTGGTGCCGGTGGCGCTGTTCGACGTGATGGACGCGCGCGTCGGGTTCTTCGTCCTGGCCGTCGTCATGGGATTCGGTGGAGTGTCGTACGTGATCGGACTTCGCGCGGCGCGCGACCACCCGCCCGGTGCCGAGCGAAAGCCGACCCTGGTCGCGCGGCTGCGGACGATGCTGCGGCCGCGGACCGGCGCGTCCGCGGATCCGCCGTCGGCTGCAACCTTTCCCGACCAGGACCCGTCGCCCGCTCCGAAAACCTCGGATGCGGTGCGGCCGGGGCCGGGTAGACAGGAGTGATGGAGCCCGACATCCGCGCCATCACCCCGAAGACCCTTCCGGCCTACCAACTCACCGATGCGCGCGGATTCTCGGCACCGTTCGAGCGGGGGCCCGACGATCCGTGGTCGAACCTCGACCTCGACCGAGCCATCGGCGTGTTCGACGCCCACGACATCGTCGGCATCGGGCGCAACTACTCGCTCGATCTCACCGCGCCCGGCGGGCTCGTGCTCCCGGTCGCCGGCGTCAGCTGGATCGCGGTGCTCCCGACGCACCGACGGCGGGGGATCCTGCGCTCGATGATGGACCGCCTCCTGCGCGACGCGTGCGAGCACGAAGAGTCGGCGCTCATCCTGACCGCGTCGGACGCGGGGATCTACGGACGCTTCGGATACGGCATCGCGACCACCGTGCTCGGAATCGAGATCGAGCGCCGACGGGTCGAATGGCGTGACCGCGCGTCCGGGCGCGTCCGGTTCGTCTCACCGGAGGAAGCGCGCGGGATCGCGCCGGGTGTGTTCGAACGGGTCCGACGCAAGCGCGCCGGTGCGGTCTCCCGACCCGACGCGTGGTGGGAGGGGGAGTGGTGGGACACGCGCGACCGTGCGCCGCGCTTCGACGTCGTGTTCGACGGCGACGACGGCCCCGAGGGTTTCGCGCTCTACGGCGTCGAGGGTTCGTGGTCGGAAGGAGAGTCGACCAAGACACTCTCCGTACGCGACTTCGTCGCCGCCACACCGGAGGCCTCGGCCGGGCTCTGGCAGTTCCTCACCACCGTCGATCTCATCCGTACGATCCGAGCCTGGAACGTCCCTGTCGACACCGAGCTGCCGTGGATGCTCAACGATCCCCGGGCGATGAAGGTCACGAGCCGACGCGACTTCGTCTGGCTCCGCCCCGTCGACGTCCGCACCTTGCTTGCCTCCCGCACGTATGCGGTCGACGGGCGTCTCGTGCTCGAGGTCCTCGACGACGGCCCCGCGGCCGGCCGCTACGAGCTCGACGGCGGTCCCGACGGCGCGACCTGCACCCACACCGAAGCGGATCCACACCTGGTGCTCGACGCGGCCGCGCTCGGGATGATCGTGCTCGGCGGGACCCGACCGTCGGTGCTCACCCGAGCCGGGCGTATCCACGCGCCCGAGATCACCGCCCCGACGTTCGCCGACGTGATGTTCGGCACAGAACGCGAGCCGGCCGCGTTCACCTGGTTCTGAGGCGAGCTTGATGGTCGAATCCGCTGCGCCGGCTCGATCGCTCACCCGGGCAGTTCCATCCGGTGACGTCCGCCGGCTCCGCTCCTTCTTCTAGCTCCAGCCGGAGCCGGCACCGGTGACCATGCCGAAGGGACCCGCGGGCCACCGGAAGCAGTCGACCATGAGCTGGTCGACATCCTCTGCGGTGGCAATGCCCTCGTCGACCACCTTCTGGGCCTCGGCGACCATCGCGAAGTAGACCCGGTTGGCGACGAACCCCCACGCCATCGCGGTGTCGCGCACGACGATCGGGTGCTTGCCGCACGCGCTCGCGACCTCCCGGACCAGTGCTGTGGTCGCGTCCGACGTGTCACGGGTCGTGACGATCTCCGCGAGCTTCATCACCGGGGCGGGCGACGCCCAGTGCCAGCCGATCACCCGGTCGGGTCGGTCGGTCGCGGCGGCGAGCGCCTGGATCGGGAACCCCGAGGTGTTCGAGGCCAGGATCGTGGCCGCAGGCGCGACGCGGTCGAGATCGCGGAACACCTTGATCTTGAGGTCGAGGCGTTCGGGCACGGCCTCGATCACGAGGTCGGTGGTCGCGGCCGCTTCGAACGAATCGGTGAAGGTGAGTCGGGCGAGCGCGGCGTCGGCATCGGCGCGGGTGAGCTTGCCGCGTGACACGCCCGAGTCGAGTCCGTATCGACCGGTCGTGACGTGGCCGCGCGCGGCCTCGAGTGCTTCGGGGGCGAGGTCGTAGCAGTGGGTCTCGTAGCCGGCCGCAGCGGTGACCTGCGCGATCCCTGCACCCATGACCCCCGCACCCAACACGCCGATCTTCATGCGCAGACCCTTGTTCGTCCCATCCAGCGACCCAGTTCCGACAGCTTGGCACCGAGCGCGACGATCTCGTCGGGCAGCAGGGCCTGGGGGCCGTCGCAGCGAGCGGAGGCCGGATCGGCGTGAACGTCGATCATCACGCCGTCGGCGCCGGCCGCGACCGCCGCGAGCGCCATCGGCGCGACGAGGTCGCGGCTCCCGGTTCCGTGCGACGGATCGACGATCACCGGCAGGTGTGAGCGCGCCTGCACCACCGGCACCGCCGACAGGTCGAGGGTGTTCCTGGTCGACGGCTCGAACGTCCGGATGCCGCGTTCGCACAGGATGATGTCGAGGCTCCCCGAGTCGGCAACGTACTCCGCCGCGAGCAGCCACTCCTCGATCGTCGCGGCGAGGCCCCGCTTCAGCATCACGGGCTTCCCCGACTTCGCGCACTCCTTCAGGAGCTCGAAGTTCTGCATGTTGCGGGCACCGACGCGCAGCACGTCGACGACGTCGGCGACGACCTCGAGGTGTGCCGGGTCGAGGACCTCGGCGACCCAAGGGAGCCCGGATCGGCGTCGCTGCTCCGCCACGATCTCGACACCCTCGCGCCCGAGACCCTGAAAGGAGTACGGCGACGAGCGATGCTTGTAGAGGTCACCCCGCAGCATCGTCGCCCCCGCCGCGACAGCCGCCTCGCACGCGGCGGCGACCTGCTCGGGGGTCTCCACCGCGCAGGGGCCTGCGACGAGGGTGAACGTCCCCGCACCGACGAACTGGTCGCCGACCC
>JBBRHS010000306.1:0-4039 GCA_038222385.1 Acidimicrobiia bacterium | reverse complement strand
GAGAACGAGGAGTTGAAGCAACTCACGCAACTGCCGTTCATCGGAGGCATCCCCACGGTGGTGACACAGATCGTCTCCGCCTCTCCGGGGAACTTCGTGTCGAGTGTGGAACTGAACAAGGGAACCGACGCCGGGATCGCAGTCGGGAATCCTGTGGTCGCGGGCCAGGGCCTCGTCGGCCGGATCACGAGCGCGTCGAAGCAGCGTTCGACGGTGCTCCTCCTCACCGACCCGGCGTCGGAGGTGGGGGTGCGCCTCGAGACGGGCGAACCCGGTGTCGCGAAGGGACGTGCCGGCAACAAGCTGCTGACCCTTGATTTCGTGAGCCCCGACGTGGAAGAGGTGCGCAAGGGCGGGGTCGTGACGACCGCCGGCCTACAGAACGCGCTCTTCCCCGCAGGCCTCACTGTGGCCAGCGTGGTGTCGGTGGAGAAGACGGCCGGCGACCTCGACCAGAAGATCACGCTGCGACCGCTCGTGAACGTCGGTCGGCTCGAGTTCCTCGACGTGCTCATGTGGACCGGATCCCCGGTGGCGCCGACGGCGCCGACCGCGCCGACCGGTTGACCCGGTGCTGCAACAGATCCGACTCGGACTCCTCGTCGTGCTGATGGTCATCGCGCAGGTCGCGTTGTTCCCGCACCTGCGCGTCGACGGGGTCGCGCCCGACCTCGGCCTGGTCACCGCCGTTGCCGTGGCGTACCGCGAAGGCCCGAACGCCGGTGCGATCGTCGGGTTCTCGGGCGGCCTCCTCCTCGACCTCTTCCTCCGCACCCCCCTCGGTCTCTCAGCGCTCTCGTGGGCCATCACCGGCTACGTCGTCGGGGTGCTCCAGGGCGGGATGGTGCGATCGAGCCGCTGGGCGGCGCCGCTGCTCGGCGGTCTGGGCGGGCTCCTCGGGGGAACGGTGTTCGTGCTCGTCGGTGGGATCCTCGGCTCCGAAGACCTCGTGAACTCGAACTCGATCCGGGTCGTGGTGATCTCCGCCACGTACGACGCGGTGCTCGCTCCACTCGTGTTCCTGCTGGTCGGCTGGGCACTGCACGAGCCGCGTACCGCCGGCCACGTTCGTGGGGGAAGATGGGGCGCGTGACCCCCCTCGCGTTTCCGACCCTTCTTCCGTCGCGATGATCGAAGGCAGCAGGGTCCGGGTCAGCATCGTCGGCGTGGTGGTCCTCGCGCTGTTCTGCGCGCTCTTCGCCCGCCTGTGGTACCTCCAGGTCGCCGGAGGAACCACGTTGGCCACGGCCGCGAACGCGAACCGGATCCGGACCGTCACTGATCCCGCACCGCGCGGCCGGATCCTCGACGCCAAGGGTCGGGTGCTCGCCGACAACCGCGTCGCCAACGTCGTGACCATCGACCGGCGACTCGAACCGGCTGTCCGCAAGAAGGTGGTCGCCGCGCTCGCGCCGCTCCTCGCAACGACGGTCGAGGAGATCAACCAGCGCCTCGACGATGCCCGGGTGTCGCCGTACACCCCGGTCCCCGTCGGGGTCGACGTCCCGATCGACACCCTCGCGTACATCGGTGAGCACAAGGCCGACTTCCCCGGTGTCGAGGCGGAGCCCCGGGCGGTCCGTCGCTACCCGGCGGGATCGCTCGCCGCGCACGTGCTCGGCTACGTGGGCGAGATCAACGAGGAGGAGCGCGCGGAGCGGCCCGACGGTAACTACCAACTCGGTGACGAGATCGGCAAGTCGGGCGTCGAAAAGAGCTACGAGGAGGACCTGCGCGGGAAGTCGGGAAAGGAACGGCTCGAGGTCGACGTGCAAGGGCGCGTGCTCGACACCCTCGGGACCACGGAGGCGGTCCCGGGAAACGACGTGCAGCTCACGCTCGACCTCGACATCCAGAACGCCGCGGAGGCCGCGCTCGCCGAGGCGATGACCTCGGTGCGGCTCGAACAGAACGAAGCGATCCGCGACGGCTTCGAGACCTACGCAGCGAACGCTGGCTCGGTGATCGTGCTCGACGCCAAGACCGGCTCGGTCGTAGCCATGGCGTCGAATCCCACCTACGACCCGAACGCGTTCGCCGACGGGATCCCGACCGAGACGTACGAGGCCTACAACGACCCCGCCAGCTACTACCCGCTGCTCAACCGGGCGATCCAGGGCCAGTACGCGGCAGGGTCGACGTTCAAGCTCGTGACCGCGCTCGCCGGGCTCGGCACCGGTCAGATCACTCCTGGCACGACCGTGAACGACAAGGGCTGCATCGATCTCAACGTCGAGGGCGGCGAGTTCTGCAACGCCCGGAAGAAGGCCCACGGCACGGTTGCCCTGGCCGAGGCCCTGACCGTGTCGTCCGACGTCTACTTCTACGAGATCGGGCGTGCGTTCTGGGGTCAGTTCTACCGAGGTGAGCCGACCGGGTACGCGATCCAGGATCAAGCTCGCCTCCTGGGGTTCGGCGTGCCGACGGGCATCGCGTTGTCGGGCGAGGCATCGGGCCGGGTCCCCGACGAGGCCTGGACCAAGGCGTTCAACGAAGACAACCCGGACCCGAAGAGCAAGGCCGAGAACTCGATCTGGAAGCCCGGCAACAACATTCAGCTCGCGGTGGGGCAGGGCGACTTCCTGGCGACCCCGCTGCAGTTGGCGTCGTCGTACCAGACGTTGGCCAATGGTGGCGAGGTCTTCACGCCGCGCCTCGCATCGCAGGTCCTGGGTATCGACGGTGCGCTGGTCCGCGAGGTCGCGCCGACTTCGAAGACGATGGTGCCACTGCCCGACGGTGCGCGCGACGCGATTCTTGCCGGCCTGCGCGGCGCGGTGCGTGACGAGGCCGGTACCGCGAGCTCGGTGTTCACCGGCTTTCCGTTCGACCTGGTCGACGTGGCCGGCAAGACCGGTACCGCCGAGGTCCAGGACAAGCAGGACACTTCGGTGTTCGTCGCGATCACGCCTCCCGACCCGGCCCCGGATCAGGCCCAGTACGTCGTCGTGGCCCTGATCGAGGAGGGCGGGTTCGGTGCCGACACCGCGGCACCCGTCGTCCGGCGGGTCATCGAGGCGCTCAGTGGTCTCCCGTTGACCCCGATCCGCGTCGCCGGATCGACGACCGCCGACTGATCGTGGTGGGCTGATGGCGATGCGAACGGCCCCGACATCGGTGGTCCTCTCGGATCGACGCGCGCGACTCCTTTCGACTCCGTTGCGGCACCTCGACGTCGTGCTGATCGGCGCTACGTTCTCGCTCGCCGGCCTCGGCCTGGTGATGATCTACTCCGCGACCAAGGCGCTCACTCGGGAACAGGGAGTGAGTTCCCTCTACTACGTCAACCGCCAAGCGCTCTGGATCGTGCTCGGCGTGCTCGTCATGGCCGCGGTGATGGCGATCGACTACCGCAAGCTGCGCGATCTCGCGCCCATCGGCTACCTCGCGATGATGTTCCTGCTCATCGCGGTCCTGGTGCCGGGGGTGGGCACGATCGCGAAGGGCAGTCAAGCCCGGTTCCAGTTCGGCGCGTTCCAGTTGCAGCCGTCGGAGTTCACGAAGTTCTTCCTGATCCTCATGCTCGCGGCCTACTGCTACCTGCATCGCAACGACTTCGGGTTCCGGCGCGTGGTCGTCGGCGTGGTCATCTGCGCCCTCCCGCTCGGGCTGGTGATGCTCCAGCCCGACCTCGGGACCGCGCTCGTGCTCGGCGCGATCTCGTTCGCGATGCTCACCATCGGCGGCGTGAAGGGTCGGTACCTCGCGATCCTCGCCCTGATCGTGGTCACCGGGGCGATCGGCGCCGTCAATCTCGGGGTGCTGAAGGAGTACCAGGTCGACCGGCTCACGTCGTTCCTGAACCAGGACGGCGACACCCGGGACACCCGTGGGACGACGTTCAACCTCGACCAGTCGAAGATCGCGATCGCCAACGGCGGCCTCACCGGCGAGGGGTTGGGCGAGGGGACCCAGACCAACGGCCGTTTCGTCCCCGAACAGCACACCGACTTCATCTTCACGGCGGTGGGGGAGGAGCTGGGCTTCGTCGGCGCGGCGACCCTCCTCGCCCTGTTCGCGGTGGTGGTGTGGCGGACCT
>JBBRHS010000305.1:0-4052 GCA_038222385.1 Acidimicrobiia bacterium | reverse complement strand
CCGAACCGGCGGGCGAGCTCGTCACCGACGGCGATCGCGTCGTCGGTCGGGAGCATCATCGAGAGACCACGGCCGGCCTGCTCCGAGATCGCGGCCACCGAGGCCGGGGGCGCGTGGCCGGTCATGGCGCCGGTGTCGCCGAGACAGAAGTCGATGTACTCGTTCCCGTCGACGTCGACGAGGTGCGCGCCCTTGGCCTCGGCCGCGAACACGGGGAACCGGCCCGGCCAGCGGGCCATCCAGTTCATAGGGACCCCGCCGAGGAGGTGCGCCGCCGCCGGACCGACCCGAGCAGCCGATCCGGGGTGGGTCTCGGTGAACCGCTCCTCCTCGCGTGCGTGCAGCGTGGCGAGTCGAGTGCGGTCGATGTCGGTCACGGCTCGGAGCGTAGGTGGGCCGGCTGGTGGAGGCGGTACGACGGTGCCGTCGGCCGGAACCCGAAGTCCTCGTACATGGCGCGGCCGTCGGGTGACGTGTGGAGCTCGACGCGGGTGATCCCCCGGTCGCGGGTCCAGCCGATGATCGCGCTCATGACCGAGCGACCGAGGCCCTGCCGGCGGAACCGGCGATCGGTGCAGACCCACTGCACGTAGCCGATGCGGCCGTCGGGTCCGTGGGGGGTCGGCAACCGTTGTTCGACGACCACCGCCGCGCTCGCGGCGAGGCGACCCGGCCGGGTCGGGTCGTCGACGACGAAGGCTCCCACCAGACCCCGCCCGATCCCGTCGACGAGCACGGTGGTCGCCGCGTCGCTCCATTCCGGACCCGACGCGTCGAGACCGATCGACTCGAACATGACGGCCGCGAGCCGCACCATCTCGTCGGCGTCGTCCGCCGTCGCCGCCCGGGCCTCCACGGCCCGAGTCTCGCGCGGGATAACGTCACGAGATGGCTGAGATCCGGGCGGAGATCGCCGCGAACGTGTGGCAGGTCGTGGCGGAGGAAGGGCAGATGATCGCCGAGGGCGACGAGATCTGCATCCTCGAGTCGATGAAGATGGAGATCCCGGTCGTCACCGAGACCCCGGGTGTGGTGCGCGAGCTGCACGTCGAGCCCGGTCAGGTGATCCAGGAGGGCGACCTCATCGCGATCATCGACGAGTCCTGAACGCCGCCGGCGGCCACTCATGATCCGCTGGGAGGGACCGGCGCCGTTCGTCGGGCTCGCGACCATCGACCGGCCCGAACGCCGCAACGCGCTGAGCGCCGAGCTCTGCGACGACCTCCGGGCGCGACTCGAGGGATCGCACCACCTCCGGGCGCTGGTGATCACCGGCGAGGGGACCGCGTTCTGCGCCGGTGCCGACCTGGCCCGACGCGCCGCCGACACCGCCGACACCGCCGGAGCATCCGGGAGCGCGGCGAGCGGCGGTCTCGAGCACGGCGGCGGCGACACGTTCCGGCCCGCGTTCGAGTTGATGCTCGACGCGATCGTCGACCACCCGGCCCCGGTGATCGCAGCCGTGAACGGCGCGGCGCTCGGCGCCGGGATGCAGCTCGCGGTCGCGTGCGACCTGCGGGTCGTTGCGCCCGGCGCGAAGCTCGGGATCCCCGCCGCGCGCCTCGGCGTGCTCCTCAGTGCGGTGAACATCCGTCGGTTGGCACTGCTCGTGGGCCACGGGGTCGCACGCGACCTCCTGCTCACGGGTCGCGCCGTCGACTGCGACGAAGCCGAACGGTCGGGTCTCGTCCATCGGGTCGCGCCCGACGCGCGCGCCGCGGGACTCGCGTTGGCCGAAGAGCTCGCCGCACTCGCGCCGCTCACGGTGCAGGGCCACAAGCGTGCCCTGAACCTGGTGGGCGACTCGGCACCCTTCCCGGCCGACGCGCTCGCCGAGATCACCGCGATGGAGACCCGCAACTTCGCGAGTGTCGACCTCCAGGAAGGCCTCGCCGCGTTCGCCGAGAAGCGCAGCCCCGAGTTCGAAGGCCGCTGACACCCGATCGGCTGACCGCCGGACGCCGGACGCCGGACCGCAGCTGCCGCGGGAGGAGCCGGCCTCAGGCCGGGAGCCAGCTCCCGTGGAATCCGAACGGCACCCGCCGGGCCATCTCGACCTCGGCGACGACCCGGAGGTCGTGCGCGTCGAGCACGGCGAGCGTCGAAGACTGGTCGTCACCCACGTAGGTGAGGATCCAGCCGTCGTCCTCCTCGGTGCCGTCGGGATCGGCCGCGAACACCGGCTCGCCCGAGACGCGCCCGGGGAAGCGTCGGATCGTCTCGGTGCCCGCGACGAGGTCGTACTTGGTCACGGCGTCGAAGAGGGCACTGCCGGACCCGCGATCCGAGAACGTCGCGGTGTAGCCGAACCGGTTCTGGAGGCCGGTCCGGCGCTCGTTGATCCGTGGGAAGTCGCCCGGGAGCCGACCGATTCGCTCCGACGCCACCCGACCGGAGTCGAGGTCGACCGCGAACCGGGTCAGGTGGCCATCGGAGTCGGGGGGAATTGTGTCTTCGGAGTCGAGGCCGATGTCCATGCGCGCGAGGCGCGACGCGTCGATCGTGACCGTCGAGCCTTCGCTCCACGCGTTCATGAAGTGGAAGACGTAGCACGTGTCGATGTCGAACCAGCGGACGTCGGTGCCGTCGCTGTCGCGCGCCATCACGCCGATGCGGGTGCCGAGCTCGGGCTTCCAGGCGAGCATCGGGCCGCCGGCGGCGAACCCTGCGAAATCGAAGACCGCGGGGGCGTCGAAGAAGATCACGTGCTCCGCGGTGGTGACGAAGTCGTGGATCATCACCGGGGCGGGGAGGTCGATCTCGACGCTGCGTACCAACTCGCCCGATGCGTCGGCGACGTGGAACCGCAGGTACGGCGGGATCGCCGAGTACCCGAAGAACAGCATCTCGCCGGTCGCCGGGTCGATCTTGGGGTGCGCGGTCATCGCCCCTTGGAGGCGACCGTCGAAGTCCCAGGGCCCGAGCGTCCCGAGGTCGGCGCCGACGAGTGTGGGAAGGCCGGCTTCCCAGAGGCAGAGAATGCGACCCGCGTGGCGGACGACGTGGGTGTTGGCGACGTTCTTGATCGGGCCGGCATCGCCGACGACGTCGCGGTCGGGGAAGTCGGCGTTCGCCATGCCACCGTAGAGTGACCGACCGGCCGCGATCTCGGCCTCGAGCCCACGGCTGTGGATCCACCGGTTGCGATACGACGCCCGCCCGTCGGCGATCGTCACGCCGTGGAGCATCCCGTCACCGTCGAAGACGTGGTAGCGACCCGCCGGTTCGAACATCGGATTGGGCCCGTTGCGCAGGAACTGGCCCTGCAGCGCCGCGGGCAACTCGCCCCTCACGGCCAGCTCGGAGTCGTCGCGCTCGTCGGTGACCGGCTCGTACACGCCGGTCAGGTAGGGCTCCAAGACGGTGTCCATGCTCTGCTCCTGCTTGACGGGACTCGTACCGTAGCGTTCACTTTACAGTGTTCACCGGCGGCGGCTCGTTGCGTCGACCGGTGGGCTCGACCGAGAACGTGCAACCCACCCAGCGGAGGACCCGATGCCGCTCCCGCGGACCCTGCTCGATCCGACCGCGCCCGTCGATGCCGACCTCTCGGTCGTGCAGGGCGCATGGCCGGCTGACCTGACGGGCGAGATCGTGATCAGCGCGCCCCACCCCGAGACGTTCGGCGGGCCGCACGCGTTCTTCGGTGACGGAATCACCTACCGACTGTCGTTGCAGCCGGGCTCATACGGCGCCGACTCCCAACGGTTCGCGTGGCGCTGGGGATGGATCGACTCGCCGTCGGCCCGGTTGCGCAAGAAGCGCCCCGATGTCTTCGAGTCGACGATGCTCGGCGTGAACTCACCGTTCGGGCTCTCGAACTCGGCGAACACCGCGCCACTGCCGTGGGGTGACCGCCTCTTCATGACGTGGGACGTCGGCCGGCCGGTCGAGATCGACCCGGTCACACTCGGGTTCCTCGGTGAGGTCGGCCACCGGAGCGAGTGGAAGGAGTTCCTCCCGCACCCGGTGTTGCCCTTCATCACCTCGACCGCGCACCCGGTGATCGACCCCGACCGCGACTGCCTCTGGACCGTGAACACCCACTGGGG
>JBBRHS010000304.1:0-4070 GCA_038222385.1 Acidimicrobiia bacterium | reverse complement strand
GAGGAGCCGCCCGACCACGTGGTGTTCGTGCTCGCGACCACGAACCCCGAGAAGGTGCTGCCGACCATCCGGTCGCGTACGCAACACTTCGAGCTCACGCTCTACACCGTCGACCAGCTGATCGCGATCCTCACCGACGTGTTGCAGCGCGAGGGGGTCGATGCCGACGCAGACGCGATCGCCCGGATCGCGCGCCAGGGCGGCGGCTCGGCTCGTGACGCACTCTCGCTCCTCGACCAGGCGTTGGCGTCGAGCCCGGGGCACCTCGATCTCGAACAGGTTTCGAGCGCGTTCGGCGGGAGCGGGTTCGAACAACGGGCCGAGATCCTTGAAGCCGTCGCGGCCGAGGAGGTCGGTACCGCACTCGCGGCGCTGTCGAGGCTGCTCGACACCGGCCACGAACCCCGCCGCGTCGCCGACGACCTGCTCCAGACGCTGCGCGACGCGTTCGTGCTCACCGCCGCCGGGAACCGGGTGCGCGTCGACCTCACCGAAGACGAACAGGCGCGGCTGCGGGCCCTCGGCTCGCACCTCGGCAACTCGTTGCTCGTCCGTGCGCTCGAGACCCTTGGCCACGCCGTCGCCGACATGCGCGGCACCGACGCCACCGATCCGCGCCTCACCCTCGAGATCGCCCTCGTGCGGATCGCGCGTCGCGACACGACGCCACCGATCCACGCGCTCGTCGATCGCATCGAACGGCTCGAGCAGGCCCTCGCCGGCGGCGCACCGCCGGCCGGCGCGTCGGCGCGTGAGCCGAAGGCGCACGACGCCGAGTCCCCGCCGGTGACGACCACGCCGGAGGCGGCCGCAACGGAAGTGGCCGCACCGGAGAAAACGGCACCGACCGGGCCTGCGCCGACGCTCGGTGCGATACGCCGCAAGGCCCGGGGCAAGGAAGCACCCCCGGCGGAGTCGGCGGAGTCGGCGGAGTCGGTGGAACCGGCGGAGATTCCTGTCGTCTCGGCGCCGGCTCCACCCCACGACACTGCGCCCGCAGCGGCCTCTCCCGGAGCGCTCTCGCTCGACGAGGTGATCGTGGCCTGGGCCGCGGTGCTCCCGACGCTCCCGATGTCGACCCGCAGCGCGGTGCAGGACGCGCAACCGATCGCGATCAAGGACGACGTCGTCGTGTTCGGGGTGAACCCGCGCGCGTACGACCGCTCCGCGGCGCGGCTGAAACGCGATGCGCCCGCGATCCGAGCTGCGCTCGCTGGACACCTCGGCGTGGGACCACGCTTCAGCGTGGTGAAGGACGAATCGCTGAGCGACTCGCTCACGTCCCGGGGTCCACGACCGGCGGGCGACGATCCCGCCGAGGAGCCCCCACCAGCCCCTCCCCCGGAGGCGGTCGACGAGCCGGAGGAGATCGTCGACCTCACCGAGCTGGTCGACGCGCCCAAGGCCGAGGCGGCGGTAGATTCTGTGCTCCGCCTCCAGAACGACTTCGGCGCGACGGTGGTCGACGAGATCCCCCGCACCTGAGTCAGAACTTCCCCGACGCCCCCCGACCGAGCAGGAGCACCGGTGGCCAATCAGCAGAAGCAGATGAACCAGATGTTGCGCCAGATGCAGCAGATGCAGGCCGACATGGCCGCGGCGCAGGCTGCGCTCGAGGCCGAGACGATCGAGGCCACGTCGGGCGGCGGGATGGTGAAGGCGGTCGTCACCGGTGCGGGGGTGCTCGAAGCGGTGTCGATCTCGCCCGAGGTCGTCGATCCCGAAGACGTGGAGATGCTCGAAGACCTCGTGGTCGCGGCGGTGAGCGAGGCGATGCGTCTCGCGCAGGAGCGCGGAGCGGAGCGCATGGGCGCCGTCACCGGAGGACTCGACCTCGGTGGCCTCGGCGGCCTGCTCGGCTGAGCTTCGCTTGGCATCGCCGTACGAAGGTCCCGTCCAACGCCTCATCGACGAGCTCGGTCGGCTCCCCGGAGTCGGTCCGAAGTCGGCGCAACGCATCGCGTTCTACCTCCTCAACGTGCCGCGGGAGGATGCCGACCGTCTCTCGGCTGCGATCACCGAGGCGAAGGATCGCGTCTCGTGGTGTCGGCGGTGCTTCAACATCGCCGACAGTGCCGAAGGTGGGCTCTGCGTGGTGTGTCGCGACGAACGACGCGACGCCACCATCCTGTGTGTGGTCGAGGAACCGCGTGACATCGTCGCCATCGAACGCACCCACGAGTTCCGCGGCCGCTACCTCGTGCTGCAGGGCGCGATCCGGCCGATCGAGGGCGTCGGGCCCGAACAACTGCGGGTCAAGGAGCTCCTCACGCGCGTCGGCGAGGAAGGCGTGAAGGAAGTGATCCTCGCGACCAACCCGAACATCGAGGGTGAGGCCACCGCCATGTACCTCGCGCGCTTGCTCAAACCGATCGGCCTCGACGTCAGCCGGATCGCGAGTGGGCTCCCCGTAGGGGGTGACCTCGAGTACGCCGACGAGATCACCCTCGGTCGCGCCTTCGAAGGCCGCCGCATCGTCGACGAGTAGGAGAAGAAGCGGAGCCGGCGGCCACGCGACGCGGATGGCGAACCGGTGAGCGGTCGAGCCGGCGCAGCGGATTCGACCTTCAAGAGGAGAAGAAGCGGAGCCGGCGGTCGCGCGACGCGGATGTCGAACCGGTGAGCGGTCGAGCCGGCGCAGCGGATTCGACCATTAGGCCAGCGCGCCGGCGAGGACCTTGGTGACGGCCTCGGATTCGGTGAGGAAACCGTCGTGGCCGCTGATCGACTCGATGACCTGCACCCCGGAGCTCCTCGGCAACAGGGCCGCGAGCTCGTGGAGGAGCCGGGAAGGGTACAACCGGTCCGACGAGATGCCCGCGAGCGCGACCTCGCACTGCACCCGATTGAGGGCGGCAACGAGACCACCGCGGCCGCGACCGACGTCGTGGTGGTTCATCGTGTTGCTGAGTACGACGTAGCTGTTCGCGTCGAAGCGTTGCGCGAGCTTCGCCCCTTGGTAGTCGAGGTAGCTCTCGACCGCGTACCGCCCGCCCGCGAGCGGGTCTTCGTCACCCTGGCGCCCGCGCCCGAACCGCTGTTCGAGCTCCCACTCGGTGCGGTAGCTCACCGTGCCGATGCCGCGCGCGATCGCCAGGCCCCGGTGGGGTCCGTCGCCGGGAGCGTCGTAGTAGTCGCCACCGCGGAAGTCGGGATCGGCGCGGATCGCGCGCACCTGCAGCGCGCCGAGCGCGATCTGTTCGGCTGTCGCCTTTGCTCCGCACGCGATCACCACCGCCACGCCGACGCGTTCGGGGAACCCGACCGCCCACTCGAGCACCCGCATCCCGCCCATCGAACCGCCCACGACACCGGCCCAGCAACGGACCCCGAGGCGATCCGCGAGCGCGGCCTCGATCCCCACCTGGTCGCGGATCGTGACCGTGGGAAAGCGGGAACCGTAGGGTCGACCGTCGGTGGCCGGAGACGCCGGTCCCGTGGTGCCCTGGCATCCGCCGAGCACGTTGGGGCAGATCACGAAGTACCGGTCGGTGTCGATCGCCCGGCCGGGTCCGATCTGATCTGACCACCATCCCGCCTCGGGATGACCGGGGCCCGCCGGTCCTGCGGCGTGGCTGTCGCCCGTGAGTGCGTGGAGGATGAGCACCGCGTTCGTGCGCGACGTGTTCAACTCGCCCCACGTCTCGTAGGCGACGGTCACGCGTTCGAGTCGACCGCCGGCCTCGAGGACGCGCGGCCGTTGGTCGAACACGGTCACGAACTGGCGGCGCCCCGGCTCGTCGCCCGGACTCCAAGCTGACTGGCTCACGGGATCAGGCTACGCGCCCTTCGCGGCACGGAACCCCGTCTCGAGGTCGGCGAGGATGTCGTCGATCGACTCGATGCCGACAGACAGCCGCACCAGCTCCGGTGTGACGCCCGCGTCGACCTGCTCCGCCGGTGTGAGCTGTTGGTGCGTGGTGCTCGCGGGGTGGATCGCCAGGCTGCGGACGTCGCCCACGTTCGCGAGGTGGCTGTGCAGCTCGAGGCCGTTGATGAACCGCTTCCCGGCTTCCATGCCGCCCGAGATCCCGAACGCGAGGATCGCGCTCTGCCCGTTCGGCAGGTAC
>JBBRHS010000303.1:0-4079 GCA_038222385.1 Acidimicrobiia bacterium | reverse complement strand
GTGCTCGTCATGCTCGACGGCGGCAACGACGGCTTGAACACCGTGATCCCGTACGCCGACGCGAACTACCGGACACTGCGACCCGGCATCCGGTACGACGCCCCGGGTACGGGCGCAAACGCGTGCCTCGACTTCGGCGTCGCCGGATTCGGGCTCCACCCCTCCCTCGCCCAACTCCGCGACCGCTACGCCCAGGGCCAGGTCGCGATCGTGAACGGCGTCGGGTACAACCCGCCCGACATGAGCCACTTCACGTCGATGGGTTACTGGATGAACGGGTGGATCACCGCCCCGCCGAACACCTACGGGAACGGTTGGGTCGGCCGGTACCTCGACACGCTGGTCGGCGCGTCGAGTGAGGAGCTGCTCGGGGTGAGCATCGGCCAGTCGGTCCCCCTCCACATGATCGGTTCGGTCGCCCGCGCCGCGGGCCTTCCCACCTCCCTGAACGATGCCTTCGGCATGGACCGCACCGAGACGAGCGACGTCCGGCTGTTCGACACGGTCGAGGGATACTCCACCTCCGGCACTGGTCTCGACCAGTGGGGCGACAGCTACGCCCGCACGATGAAGGGGGTGCTCGACCTCGCGGTCCGGGTGCAGCCGGCGTACGCGCAACCGAACAACACCGACGACGACATCGTCCGTCAGCTGCGGCTCGTGGCCCGTCTCATCAACGCCGGCCTCGGCACGCGCGTGTTCCACACCCACCTCGGCGGGTTCGACACCCACACCGACCAGCGCGGTCAGCACGCCAACCTCCTCGGCGACTTCGACCGGGCGATCGGAACGTTCTTCTCGATCCTCGCGCCCCAGCACCACAACAACGTGACCGTGCTGACCTTCTCCGAGTTCGGTCGTCGGGCCGAGGAGAACGAGGCCGGTACCGACCACGGCGCGGCCGGCGTGAACTTCCTCATCGGCCCCAACGTGCAGGGCGGCATGCACGGGACGCCGCCCGGTCTCGCCCGTGCGTCACGAGACCGCTACGGGAACCTGATCCCGACGGTCGACTTCCGCTCGGTCTACGCGAACGTGCTGCGCGACTGGATGCAGGTCGACCCGTACCCCATCCTCGGCGGCCAGTACCCCTCGATGGGTCTCATCGCCCGGGCGCCGAACACCAACCCTCCGGGGACCTACGTGCCCCCGCCGCGTCCGCCGACCACCCACCGCACACGGCGCACACGCGCGAAGACCGGCTAGCCAGGAGCGGAGCAAGCGCAGCGGGCCGATCGAGCCGGCGCAGCGGATTCGACCGATCAGGCGGAGAAGCAGCGGAGGCGGCGGACACGGCCACACCGAAGCCGCCCGGGTGAGCGATCGAGCCGCCGCAGCGGATTCGACCGGTCAGACGCGAGCGAGCCAGTCGGCCTGGATCTCCAGGCGGGTCCGGGCCGCGTCGATCTCCACCGCCACCGGCAGCGGTCCCGCGCCACCGGGAGTCGTGCGCCGGGCCACTGCAGCTCCGGGTTCGAGGAGCGCGAGCGCATCGGGGCCGAGCGCGGGCTCCGCGGCCACGAGATCGGCCAGGCTCGCCTCACCGGCGAGGGAGCGCCGCACGAGAGCACCGACGAGTGCGTGCGCGTCGCGGAACGGCATCCCGCCACCCACGAGGTGCTCGGCGAGGTCGGTGGCGGCGCTGGTGGGACCGTCGGCGGCCGCGCCCATCCGTTCGGCGTCGAACTCGCACGCGGCGAGCAGGCCGCCCAATGCGGCGAGCGCGGTGCGCAGGGTGTCGAGCGCGTCGAAGAGCGGTTCCTTGTCGTCCTGGAGGTCGAGGTTGTAGGCGAGCGGGAGGCCCTTCAGGGTCGCGAGAAACCCGGCGAGGTCGCCGATCAGGCGACCGGCGCGGCCTCGCGCGAGCTCGCCGATGTCGGGGTTCTTCTTCTGCGGGAGCATCGACGACCCGGTGGACCACGCGTCGGGGAGGCGGAGGAACCCGAACTCGTCACTGGCCCAGAGCACCACCTCCATGCCGATCCGGGAGAGGTGCACCTGCGTGAGCGCGGCCACGAAGAGCGCTTCGGCAACGAAGTCGCGGTCCGACACCGCGTCGAGCGAGTTGTCGAACCGGCCGGAGAAGCCGAGGTCGGTGGCGACGCCGTCGACGTCGAGGGGCAGGCTCGAGCCCGCGAGCGCGCCGGCGCCCAGCGGTGACACGTCGGCCCGTCGGAGACAGTCGCGCCACCGGTCGACGTCGCGCGCCAGCGCGAAGAAGTGTGCGAGCAGGTGGTGCGCGAGGAGCACCGGCTGGGCCCGCTGGAGGTGGGTGTAACCGGGGAGGTAGGTGTCGCCCGCGGCAACGGCTCGCCGCAGCAGCACCTGCTGGAGGCGGTCGATCGCGCGTGCGGTGTCGTGACCTTCCCGCCGCAACCACAGGCGGAGGTCGGTCGCGACCTGGTCGTTGCGGCTCCGGCCGGTGTGGAGCTTGGCGCCGGCCGGACCCGCGAGCTCGGTGACCCGACGTTCCACCGCGGTGTGGATGTCTTCATCGGTCTCGGCGATGCGGAACGTCCCCGCCGCGAACTCGGCTTCGACCTGGTCGAGCGCGCCCAGCACCGCGTCGCGCTCGGCGGCGTCGATCAGCCCGACCCGCGCCAACATGGCGACGTGCGCGCGCGAACCCGCGATGTCGTCGGGAGCGAGCCGGATGTCGAAGCCGATGCTGGCGGTGAACGCGAGCATCTCGGGCGCGGGGCCGTCGGCGAAGCGGCCGTGCCAGAGCGGCTTGTCTCCCCCGGCGTCGTCGTCAGGCATGCGCGTCGCCCGGGGGGACCACCGGCTCTTCGAGCCGTTGGCGGCGGGCCCACGTCTCGACCGAGAGACCCCAGAGCCGCACGAAGCCGGCGGCGTCCTCGTGGCGGAACGAGTCGTCGGCCTCGTAGGTGGCGAGCTGGTAGTCGTAGAGACCACGTTCGGCCCGGCGCCCGGCTGCGAAGCAGCGGCCCGGCTCGAGGCGCATCCGCACCTCACCGGTGACGTGACGCTGGGTCGAGTCGACGAAGGCATCGAGCGCGTCGCGCAGTGGTGAGAACCAGAGCCCGTCGTAGACCAGGTCGGCGTAGCGGGGTTCGAGTCGTGCCTTCTCGCGCATGACGTCGCGCTCCTGGGTGATCGCCTCGAGGTCCTGATGGGCGATGATCAGTGCGAGCGCGGCCGGGCACTCATACGTCTCGCGGCTCTTGATTCCCACCCGGCGGTTCTCGACCATGTCGATCCGCCCGAACCCGTAGGCGCCGATCACGCCGTTCAGCTCGGTGATCATCTCGTGCAGCGGCGTCGGGATCCCGTCGAGCGTCACCGGCACTCCCCGGTCGAAGCCGACCACGAACTCGTGCGGCTCCCGCGGGGCGTCGGCGATCGCCGCGGTGATCGTGTACACGGCGACCGGCGGCGCGACCCACGGGTCTTCCATCTCGCCGCACTCGATCGCGCGGCCGACGAGGTTCTCGTCGACGGAGTACGGCTTCTCCTCGGTGACGGTGATCGGGATCTCGTGCCGGGCCGCGTACTCGATGGAGTCGCGGCGGGTGAACCCCCACATCCGGACCGGGGCGAGCACCTCGAGATCGGGGGCGAGCGCACGCACGCTCACCTCGAACCGGACCTGGTCGTTGCCCTTGCCGGTGCAACCGTGGGCCACGGCATCGGCACCGAACTCGCGCGCCGCGGCCACGAGGTGCCGGGCGATGACCGGTCGCGAGAGGGCGGAGACCAGCGGGTACTTGCCCTCGTAGAGCGCGTTCGCTTTGATCGCACGGGCGACGTACTCCGCGGCGTACTCGGCCCGAGCGTCGACGACGACCGCCTCGATGGCACCGGCGGCGAGCGCGCGCGCTCGGATCGCCTCGAAGTCGCCGCCCTGGCCGACGTCGACGGCCAGCGCGATCACCTCGACGCCCCACTCCTCCTGCATCCATCGCACACACACCGAGGTGTCGAGACCACCGGAGTACGCCAGGACGACTCGTCTGGTCGGCTTCGTGCCACCGCCTCTATCGCTCACCTGTTCGTACCTCTCTGCCGGTGTCCGGCGGTTCCACTACGCCTCGCCCTCTTCATGGTTTCCCTTCCTA
>JBBRHS010000302.1:0-4092 GCA_038222385.1 Acidimicrobiia bacterium | reverse complement strand
CGGGCCGGGTAGTCGGGCCCGAACGGGTCGTTGGCGATCTCGGCGGTGATCTCGTTCACGATCGGAGCACCCGGGGCGGCCGACGCGCTGACGGTCCCGGTGACGGTGAACGTGGCGGTGCCACCGGCGGCAAACGTCGGCGCGGTGCACTCGAGCGTGGCGGCCGACGTGCAGGTCCAAGTGCCGTCGCCGCTCACGAACCGGATCGCGGCCCCCTCGAGCAGCGGCGGTGGCGTCTCGAAGACGCGAACGCCTGTCGCCGCGTTCGCGCCGGGGTTCGTGACGGTGATCGTGTAGGTGAGCGCGCCACCGGCCGCGACCTGGGTGACCGAAGCCGTCTTGTCGATGTCGACGCTCGTGTCGGTGTCGTCCTCGTAGACCTGCACCTCGTCGCAGTCGTCGGCGATGTCGGTGCCGGCGGTGGCGACCGACGAGCACACGTCGACGACCCCTTCCGGACCGACGACGTCGGCCGGAGTGGTGAAGGTGTACGTCCCGATGGGCAGCGTTCCCCCACCCGCGCTGTACGCACAGGTCGTGAGCGACGTGCAGTCCCAGTCGCCGGGCACCTGGTCGGCGGCGAGCGCCACGTTGGTGAGCTGCGCAGGCGGCGTGAACGTCACGCTCGCGGTCGGGATGTTCGAGAACGCCTCCACCCGCACCGTGCAGTCGATCGTCGTGCCGATGGCCGCGGTGTCGGGGCACTCGGTGTGCACGTCGGCCTGGGCCGAGACGTCGAAGGTGATGGTGTCCTGGGCGCGGACGAAGAAGAATTCCTCCGGGAACCGGAAGAACTTCGCGGTCTCGGAGAAGGTGCCGACGTCGAAGGCCGTCCGGTACACGAACCGGAAGCGCTGGTCCTGACCGGCGCGGCGGTGGTCGAAGCGCGCGCACACGTCGACGACGGTGCCGACCCCCGGTAACGTGATCTGGATCTGGTTCCAACCGGGCGAGAGGCATTGCACGCTCTCGAGCACCATGTCGGCCGGGTTCAGCTCGGGCTCGACGACGCACTGGAACAGCAGCGTGTGACAGATTGTGTTCGAGTCGAGCGTCGCCTCGATCGTGACCCGCCACCCACCGAGACTCAGCGGCTCGCGGTCGACGATGTCCTGGGTGAGGTGCGAGCGGCTCCCGTCGGGCGCGACCTGCGCCTCCGCACTCGTGTCGGCGCCGCTCACCGGCAGCAGCACGGTCGCAGCCAGCAGCAACATCGCCACCACGACCCGGACAAGCAACACCGAGCTTCGTCGCGTCATCGACGTCAACGCTACCGACGCGCCAAGACCGGGACGCGGACCCAGTAGCTACGACAGCTTCGCGACGCCGAACGTCGAGCCAGGCGCAGTGAGGATCTGAGCCTGTCGACTGCGGTTGGTCAAGATTCCATGAGGCCGAGTTCAGCCACGACCTTCTCGTGCGGGATGCGCATGTCAGGTTCGGACCCGAGGGACTCGTACACGGAGAGACGGTCGTCGAGATCTTCGAGCTTCTCGAGGAGAGCCTCGAAGCGGTCGGTGCCGATGACGACGGCTACGGGCCGGCCGTGACGGAGGAGCGTGATGTCGTGGTCGGCGGCGCGGCGCACGATCTCGGGCAGCTTGGCCTTGGCGTCGGTGATGGTGAAGAGGTCCTCGTTCATCGGTACACGTCTCCTCGCCGGCCGATCTTCGTGATCGTCACGATGTTCTCGGCGTCGTCAATGGCACTGCCCTGAACGCCCGCCGCTCGTATTCGATGCCGTAGTTCACGCCGGAATGGTACGGAGTTCTGGTACGAATGTCAAGAGCGATCGAACGATCGTCGGTCGGAACGGAAGAGGCATCGTCACGAGAACCCCACGCGGGGAACGACTGCCGCTTCCTGGGGTCAGTCGCCCTCCCGGGCCAGGCCGAGCAGGCTTCGGAGGCGGTCGGGATCGAAGGTGCCGCGGCCACCCGGGTAGGCGTCGAAGCTGCGCAGGAGCTGTTCGACCTCCTCGCGGCCGACCGGGTCGGTGACGGCTTCGCGCGGTGTGCGGCCGCCGAGCGCGGGAATCGACTCGTCGATCCAGCTGATCTCGCGCGACCGCACGAGCTCCTCGAGCATCGCGTCGAGCTCGGGGTCGTCGTCGGGCGTTGGCGCGACGGTCTCGTCGGGATCTCGCGCCGCCAACATCTCGTGGACCGGACGGTGGTCGCGGTGCTCGAGCACGGCGCCGGCGATCGCGGCAACGACGAGCGCCCGGGCCTCGTCGGCGCGCCGGTCGGAGTTCACGCTGACCTCGAGCGTGTCGCCGTGCAGCACCATCGACATGACCAACGTGTTGGCGTGGTTCGTGGTGTCGCGAACGAGGGTGAACCCGCCGTCGTCGGCTTCGGTGAGACCGGCCGCCGTGAGCGCCTCGGAGTTCCGCCGCTCGTCGGCGTCGGGAAGACGGAAGGTGAGCTCGTGGAACACGAGCGGCTCACCGTCGGTGTTCGCGAGCGTCGGTGGTGCGAACGTGCGGCCGATCAACGCGGCGATCTCGAACGGATTCGGATCGTCGAGCGCGGCGAGCATCTCGTCACGCAACTGGGGGAGGATGCCCACGAAGCCCGCGTACGCACGCCACGTGTCGTCGACCGGCAGCGGACGACCCAGCAACAACGCGCCGGGATGGGTGTGCTCGGAGGAGTTGGTGTTGGTGACGACGATGCGGTCTCCCGTCCGCAGGTCCCGAAGGTGGAGCTCGTCGACTCGGATGGCTTCGGCTTCGAACAGCGCGCGGGGCACGAGCAGCCACCGGGTCGCGAGCAGAGCCTCGTCGTCGGGCAGGAGCGCCTCGCGCTCGGCCACGAAGTCGTCGAACACACCGGCCTCGCAGAGGGCGAGGTCGGCGACGAGGGGGCTGTCGAGGAGCTCGTTCAGGAATCCCGCGCCCCCTCCGCTCGCCTCAACGATGGTCGAGGCGAGCGTCGCGCCGAGGACGCGATGGCGGTTCTCGCGCAAGTAGCGCACCGCCTTCTCGAACAGCCAGGGTGCGCGGTCGACGAGCGCATGACGTTCCTGGCCGAGATGGCAGGCCTTGTACTTGCGACCCGACCCGCACGGGCAGGGATCGTTGCGGCCGGCGCGGGGTGCCGGGCGATGGTGCGCGTAGCCGGCGACCTCGTGGACCAACGGATCGTCGTCGTCGACGTCGGCCCGACGCAGCAGCTCGAGCGCGGCCGGCGCGTCGCCCCGGTCGGCCATGAACCCGGCGAGCGCGCGCAGCACGAGCGGATGGTCGAAGCCGGATCCGGCTGCGAGCTCGAGCTCGGCCTGGGCCCCGTTCGCGTCCCCGGACCGGTCGAGCGCGTGGGCCAGCAGCCAGCGCGCGCCGAGGGCGGCTTCGGCGCCGAAGAGTTCGTCGGACGCGTCGGCGGAGGGATCGTCGGAGGGATCAATCCCCAAGGTGTCGCATGCAGCGAGGAGCCGGCGGGCGAACCCGACGAGCGACACCGCGTCGGTATCGCGTTCGGCGTGCTCGCCGGCGAAGGCGCGGGCGACGGACGGATCCACGAGGCACGACGAGAGGAACATCGCGAGTTCGGCTGGGAACTCCTCGTCTTCGACGGGATCGGTCGCGCCGCTGCCCGCCGCCGCGGCGGCCTCGTCAGCCTCGTCGGCCTCGGCGGCCGCGATCGACGTGATCGACGCCGCGATGACGACCTCGGCCGCGTCGACCTGCATCTCGTCGAGGTGGTGGATGCCGGCGAGCCGCTCGCGACGACGGTGACGCGCCACGACCGCGTGGTCGGTCCCCTGCGGCACCACCGTGCGGCCCGTGAGTTCGAGGCCCGCGGCGGCCAACAGCTCATCCGCCCGGGGGATCACGCTCCCGAGGAAGGCGGAGCGATCCGTGGCGAGCGACTCCCAGAGGAGGTCCTCGATATCAGCAGTGACGATCTCGACGCTGGTCGCCGTGACGAGTGCGGTCACCAGCTCGTCGCGGTCGGCGATCCGGTCGAACGCGGCCGCGACCGCGCCGACCTGCGCCGGTGACGGCCCCGGCGCGTCGCCGAGGCGGACCACTGCGACGCGAGCTCCGAACACCGCGACGCGCACATCAGCCCCGTCAGCCCCGTCAGC
>JBBRHS010000301.1:0-4144 GCA_038222385.1 Acidimicrobiia bacterium | reverse complement strand
CCGGCGTCGGGCTCGGAGAAGCCCTGGCACCAGATGTCGTCGCCGCACAGCATCCGGGGGAGGAGAGTCTGGCGCTGCTCCGCGGTGCCGTGCTCGATGATGGCGGGCGCGATGTTCGACAGGCCGATCGGATTGAGGGTGCCGGGCGCGCCGGCGCGCTGCATCTCCTCGGCGAAGACGACCTGCTCCATGATGCCGGCGCCCCGGCCACCGTATTCCTCCGGCCACGCGATCGCGGCGTAGCGGGCGTCGGCGAGCCGGCGGTTCCAGCGGCGGAGCTGCTCGAGCCGCTCCGGCGACATGTCCATCGAGACGCGTCCGCCCTCGCCGCGGAACTCGTCGGTGAGGTGGTCGTCGAGCCACGCCCGGAACTCCTTGCGGAAGGCCTCGGCTTCGGGCGGATAGGTGAAGTCCACTACTGCTCGATTCCCGCGCCCGCGAGACGTTCGCCACGCCCCTTCCGCATCACGGGAACCTTATTCCAGCCTCCGGATCGCTGCGACCACAGGTCGTGTTCCCGCGCGTACGGGGGGCTTCAGCGATCTTCAGCGGCTGAAAACGGCTGAAGAGCTCCGTACGGGCGGAAGGCGGACATGGCGGAGATCGTGATGTCCCACCTCCGAGCAAGGATCGAGCGCATGGTCCTCAGATATGAGCCGGCCCCCGAGGATCGGCTCTTCCTCCGCCCCCGGGGCGGTCTGACAACGGGCAGGGTGAAAGCGCGGATCCTGGCGATCCAGGCGGACCTCGTCGAGAAGCTCCGGGTGATCGACGAGCACGTCCAGGAGCTCGTCGATCGACGGTCCGTGCTCGTCGACGGGCTCCGCCAGTGTCGGGACGCACTCGGCGGCAAAGACCTGCGGTTCGCGTGCCGGGAGCCCCTCCCCGGGGAGGTGCACGCCACGCCGATCGGAACCCGAGAGGTCCGCGGCGCTGATCTCCGCGACGCACTGCGACGGATCCTGCGCGAGGCGGCCCGACCGCTCACCATCGAGGAAGCCGATCGTGGCCTGCGGGCTCGGGGAATGCACGCACCCGCCCCTGTCGCGAAGCTCATCTCGAACGCGTTCGCCACCGAGGTCCGCCGTGGTCGCGCTCGGCGTGTCGGCCTCGGCGAGTACGTCAGCGCGGAGGGGGCCGGCGGCTAGCGAGGCGCTCTTCCTCCGTCACGCGCGGCATGATGGCACGAATGCCCGACCTTCCGGGAGACGCCGGTCTCATCGCCAACGCCCGTCTGCGCCCTGATCACCTCGCGATCCGATCGGGCACCGGCACCCTCACCTACGCCGAGCTCGACGATCGGGCCCGGCGCGCCGCGCACGCGCTGCACTGCGCCGGGGTGTCGCGGGAGGGGACGGTCGCGGTCATGTTGCCGAACGGCCCTGCGTTCTTCGAGGCGGTGCACGGAGTCGGTCGACTGCGCGGCGTTGTGGTTCCGGTCAACACCCACTTCAAGGCCGACGAAGTCGCTTGGATCGTCCGTGACTCCGGCGCGCAGGCCGTCGTGACCACCGCCGAGTACCTCCCGGCACTCGAACAGGTCGCCGACATCCCGCGACTCCTGGCCGCCGACGGGTGGCCCGAAGCCGAGGGTGAGGTCGGCGATCCCGAAGATGGCTGGCCGACGGTCATGGCCTACACGTCGGGCACGACCGGGCGACCGAAGGGCGTCGCGATCGGCACGGACGACTTCCGCCGCCAGGCCGCCGGAGTCGCGGCCTCGGGGACCCGGTGGAACCTCGGCCCCGACGACGTCCACCTGCTCGTCGGTCCGCTCTACCACTCCGGTCCTTCGTACTGGGGCCAGATGCACCTCGCGTTCGGTGGTGGCGTCGTGATCATGCCGCGTTGGGACCCGGAGGAGGCACTCGCGCTCATCGAACGGCACGGGGTGACGAACACGCACATGGTCCCGGCGAACTTCCAGCGCATCCTCGCGCTCCCGGAGGCGACCAGGAACCGTTACGACCTGTCGTCGCTCAAGATCGTCGTGCACGCCGCGGCGCCGTGTCCGGTTCCGCTGAAGCGCGCGTTCATGGACTTCGTCGGACCCGACAAGGTGTGGGAGTACTACGGCGCGTCGGAGGGTGGCGGTACCGTCATCTCGCCCGAGGAGTGGCTCGCCCATCCCGGCAGCGTCGGCAAGCCGTTCCCCGGCAACGAGTTCGCGATCCTCGACGACGACGGCAACGAGGTCCGGGCGGGGGAGGTCGGCACCGTCTACGCGAAGCCGGCCGGGTCGAGCTTCGAGTACCACAACGATCCCGACAAGACCGCGAACGCGCACCGAGACGGCTTCTTCACCGTCGGCGACGCCGGGTACGTCGACGACGACGGCTACCTCTACCTCACCGACCGCAAGAGCGACATGGTGATCTCGGGTGGGGTGAACATCTACCCCCGCGAGATCGAGGAGTGCCTGTTCCGCAATCCCGACGTCGTCGACTGCGCGGTCCTGGGCGTCCCCGATCCGGAGTGGGGCGAGGTGCTCTACGCGATCGTGCAACCCACGCCGGGTTCGAACCTCGACGCAGCCGCGGTGATCGGGTGGGTGCGCGACCACCTCGCCGACTACAAGCGACCCCGTATCGTCGAGCTGGTCGACGTGCTGCCCCGAGATCCGAATGGGAAGGTGCGCAAGCCGAAGCTGCGTGACGCCTACCTCGCTTCTCGGCAATGATCGTAGGGAGCCGTCGAGTGTTCGACTACCAACCCCCAGACAGGAGAACCAGATGCCCGACCTGAAAGGCAGCAAGACCGAAGAGAACCTGAAGGAGGCGTTCGCGGGCGAGAGCCAGGCCAACCGCCGGTACCTCTACTTCGCGCAGAAGGCCGACATCGAGGGCTACCCCGACGTCGCCGCGTTGTTCCGTTCCGTCGCCGAGGGTGAGACCGGTCACGCGTTCGGTCACTTCGACTTCCTCGCCGAGACGGGCGACCCGGTCACGGGTGTCCCGGTCGGTCCGACGGAGGACAACCTCAAGTCGGCGGTCGCCGGCGAGACGTACGAGTACACCGAGATGTACCCGGGTTTCTCCAAGACCGCGCGCGACGAGGGCTTCGACGAGATCTCGGAGTGGCTCGAGACGCTCGCACGCGCCGAGAAGAGCCACGCGGGTCGTTTCACCCAGGGCCTCGAGTCCGTCAGCTAGTGCCGCACCCCACCGCGGCCGGGTCTTCGGGGCCCGGCCGCACCGGGGGCGAGATCGGACAACCATGCGGAAGCTGACCAACCAAGACATCAAGGACCTGCGCGAGTACGAGCGCGAGCGCGACGCGTTCCGGGCCGAGATCATCACGATGAAGAAGAAGCGCCGGATCCACATCGGCGACATCGTCACGATGGTGTTCGAGAACGCGGCGACGATGCGGTTCCAGATCCAGGAGATGGCGCGGGTCGAACGGCTCATCCGCGACGAGCAGATCGAGCACGAGCTCGCGACCTACAACGAGCTCATCCCCGAGACGGGCCAGCTCTCCTCCACGCTGTTCATCGAGATCACCGACGACCAGGCGATGCGCTACTGGCTGCCCCGGCTCACGGCCATCCAGGACCACGTGCACATCGAGGTGGCGGGGGTGCGGTCGACGGGCCGCGAGCGCGACATCGACCGGCTCACCCGGGAAGACGAGATCACCACGACGGTGCACTACCTGAAGTTCGACTTCACCGACGCGCAGCGCGCCGCGTTCGTCGACGGCCCGGTGACGATCGTGATCGACCATCCCGAGTACCAGGAGCAGACGGTCCTGACCGACGAGCAGCGCGACGAGCTCCTCGGCGACTTCGCTGCCTGATCCTGGTCGATAGTCTCGCAACCGTGCAGATCCCGGTGACCCGGCTCGATCCGGACCTCGCGCTCCCGGCGCGCCAACACGATCACGATGCCGGATACGACCTCTGCGCACGGGAAGACGTCGACCTGGCGGCCGGCGGCGGAAGGGCGTTGGTGCCGACCGGTCTGGCGATTGCGATTCCACCGGGGTGCGGTGGATTCGTGCAGCCGCGATCCGGTCTGGCGCTCGAGCACGGCGTCACCTGTCTCACCACGCCGGGGTTGATCGACCCGCAGTACCGCGGCGAGATCAAGGTGCTCCTGGTGAACACCGACCCGACCGAGCGGTACACGGTGCGGCGCGGCGA
>JBBRHS010000300.1:0-4150 GCA_038222385.1 Acidimicrobiia bacterium | reverse complement strand
GCCGACGTGAAGCTCTACGACATCCCCACCACGATCGAACGGGCGACGCGGGCCCACGCCCGCCACGGGGTCGACTTCATCAACTTCCCCGCGGTCGGAGGGGTCGAGATGTTGCGGGCCGCGGTCGCCGGTGCGGCCGAGGGCGCGCGCGACGTGCACGCGCCGCCACCGGTGACGCTCGCGGTGACGGTGCTCACGAGTGAGTCGAACACCGACGCGTTCGCAGCACGGCTCGCGATCGCGCGCGACGGTGGAGTCGACGGCGTGGTGTGCGCGGCCGCCGAGGCGGCCGACGCGCGCGCATCGGGGCTCCTGCCGTTCGTGCCCGGCGTGCGACTCGCCGGTGACGACGCCAACGACCAGTCTCGTGTCTCCACCCCGGAGTCCGCGCTCGCGTCGGGTGCGGAGTGGTTGGTGATCGGCCGGACGGTGACGGCTTCACCCGATCCGGAAGGTGCTGCGGCGCGCGTCACGGAGTCGGCGCAATCCGGACTCGCGATGGTCTGATCGAGAGCTGAGCGAGAAGGCATTGAGAAACACGCGCACAGCACAGGTTGCTGCCGGGGAGCCGCTGCCTATACTGAGCCGCCTCGCCCGCTGACGCTCTCGCGGAGGTCCTTCGCATATGCCACTGCCGCCCACACTCACGCCCGAACAGCGCACTGCTGCACTCGCGAAAGCCGCCGAGGCGCGGCGAGTTCGCGCGGAGGTGAAGGAGAAGCTCAAGATGGGCTCCCTCTCGCTGAGCGAGCTGTTCGATCAGGGCGACCGTGACGACATCCTCGCGAAGTTGAAGGTCGTCAGCGTGCTCGAGTCGATGCCCGGTGTGGGCAAGGTGCGCGCCCGGCGGATCATGGCCGACCTCGAGATCAGCGAGAGTCGCCGCCTCCGGGGACTCGGGCGGAACCAGCGCCAGGCGCTGCTCTCCGAGTTCCCGTCGCGCTAGGGCTTGTCGATCCTGCTCGTCCTCGCGGGCCCCTCGGGGGTCGGCAAGGGCACGATCGTCCGGGAGCTCCTGGAGCGGGATCCCAGTCTCTGGTACTCGATCTCGGCGACGTCACGGCCACCCCGGCCCGGTGAGATCGACGGACGCGACTACCGGTTCCTGTCGCGTCCCGATTTCGAGTCGCTCATCGCCGAGGGGGGATTCCTCGAGTGGTTCGACGTCTACGGCGACCTGAAGGGGACGCCGCGGGCACCGGTGCAGAAGCACCTTGCCGCCGGCGACGACGTGCTCCTCGAGATCGACGTGCAGGGAGCCCTCGCGGTCCGAGAGGCCTTCCCCGAGGCGGTGCTGGTGTTCGTGCGGCCGCCGTCACGGAACGCGCAGCGGGAGCGACTCGAGCGCCGGGGGACCGACACCCCCGAGACCATCGATCGCCGCCTGGCCGAGGCGGAGGCCGAGGAGGCACTCGCCGACCGGTTCGACGCCGTCGTGGTGAACGACCGCCTCGAACCGGCGGTGGAGCAGGTGGCGGCTATCCTGACGGGTCACCGCAACCCTGCACCACCCGCAAAGGGAGATTGATGGCCGAGCGCCGTACGTCACTGATGGAGCCCCGTATGGAAGAGCTCCTCGACAAGGTCGATTCGAAGTTCACCCTCGTGACGCTGTCCGCGATGCGGGCCCGCGAGATCAAGGACTACTACAACCAGCTCGGCGAGGGCCTCGGCAAGCTCGTCCCACCGCAGGTCACGTCGGTGTCGGGCAAGCCGCTGACGATCTCCCTCGAGGAGATCTCCCGGGGCAAGATCGAGGCCCGGGTCGTCGAACCCGAGGTCGAGGTCGTCGAAGTCGTCGAGGACGACTCCGCGAGCTAGTGAGCGCAGGCGGAGGCCCCGGCGTCGGCGCGGGCGCCGCCGCGGGTGGGCGGTCGAGGGCCGCAGCCGTAGCGAACCGGAGAATCGTTCTGGGGGTCTGCGGAGGGATCGCGGCCTACAAGGCGGTGGAGATCTGCCGTCGACTCGTCGACGAGGGTGCGTTCGTCTCGCCGGTGCTCACCGAGGATTCGCAGCGGTTCGTGGGTGCCCTCACCTTCTCGGCGCTGGCGTCGGAACCGGCTCGGACCAGCTTGTTCGGGGCCGGCGCCGATGGGACGGGAGCGGGCGGCGGCGACCCGATCCCGCACACCCGACTCGGTCAGCGGGCCGATCTGGTGATCGTGGCCCCGGCCACGGCGAAGCTGCTCGGCAAGTACGCCGCCGGCATCTCCGACGACCTGCTCACGGCCACCTTGCTCGCCACCCGGGCTCCCGTCGTGGTGGCGCCGGCGATGCACACCGAGATGTGGGAGCACCCGGCGGTGCAGGAGAACCTCGCGACCCTCCGACGCCGGGGCGTGCACGTCGTCGATCCCGAATCGGGTCGGCTCGCGGGTGGCGACTCCGGCGAGGGCCGCCTCGCGGCGCCCGAACGCATCGTCGCCGCGGCCGCCGATCTCCTCGCCGTCTCCGGTGACCTGCTCGGCGCCCGGGTGCTCGTCACGGCCGGAGGGACCCGCGAGCCGATCGACGCGGTCCGTGTGATCACGAACCGCTCCTCGGGCAAGCAGGGACACGCGATCGCGGAAGCCGCCGCCCGCCGGGGCGCGGAGGTCACGCTGGTGACCACCACCGAGCGTGACGTGCCGACGGGCATCGAGGTCGTCCGGGTGAGCACCGCCGCAGAGATGCAGGAGGCGGTGCTCCCGCGAGCTCCGGCCGCCGACGTGATCGTCATGGCCGCGGCAATTGCCGATTTCCGGCCGAAAGCGCCGCCGGAGCGGAAGATCAAGAAGGACGAGGGCTTCTCGGAGATCGTGCTCGAACCCACGCACGACTTCCTGGTCGATCTCGGGCGGGCCAAACCGGCCGGCCAGGTGTTGGTCGGCTTCGCGGCCGAGACCGACGATCTCCTCGAGAATGCGGCGGCCAAGCTCGAGCGCAAGGGCCTCGACCTCATCGTCGCCAACGACGTCTCCCAGCCCGATGCCGGCTTCGAAGTCGACACCAACCGGGCGATCCTGCTTGACTCAACGGGTTCCGCCGAGGAGCAGCCGCTCCAGACCAAGCACGAGCTCGCCGACGCGATCCTGGATCGGGTCGTCCGTCGACTCATCCGGAAGGACCCATGAACGAGACGTACACCTTCACCTCGGAGTCGGTCACCGAAGGCCACCCCGACAAGATGTGCGACCAGATCAGCGACGCCGTGCTCGACGCAATCTTCGAACAGGACGCGAACAGCCGGGTCGCGTGCGAGACGATGGCCACCACCGGCCTCATCGTCGTGGCGGGGGAGATCAGCACCCAGGCCTACGTCGACATCCCGCGTGTCGTGCGCGACACGGTGCGTGGCATCGGCTACGACCGCGAGTCCTACGGGTTCGACGGCAACACCTGCGGCGTCATCACGTCGATCGACGACCAGTCGCCCGACATCGCGATCGGAGTCGACAAGGCCGTCGAGCAGCGGGCCGGCACCGGCGACCGCTTCGACGAGGTCGGCGCGGGCGACCAGGGGATGATGTTCGGCTACGCCTGCGACGAGACCGACGCGCTGATGCCGATGCCGATCTGGCTCGCGCACAAGCTCGCCCGCCGGCTCACCGCGGTTCGTAAGGAGCGCGTCCTCGACTACCTGCGGCCCGACGGGAAGACGCAGGTGTCGGTGGAGTACGAAGACGGTCGGCCCGTCCGGCTCGAGACCGTGCTCATCTCCACCCAGCACGCACCGGGCATCGACGCCGACACGACCATCAAGCCCGATCTGATCGAGGCGGTGATCCGCCCGACGCTGCCCGAGCAGTTCGCCAACGACGACTTCACCGTCCTCGTCAACCCCACCGGCGTGTTCGAGCTCGGGGGGCCGCACGCGGACTGCGGTCTCACCGGCCGCAAGATCATCGTGGACACCTACGGCGGCATGGCCCGCCACGGCGGCGGCGCCTTCTCCGGCAAAGACCCATCGAAGGTCGACCGTTCCGCCGCCTACGCCGCCCGGTGGGTCGCCAAGAACGTCGTCGCCTCCGGTGTCGCCAGCCGCTGCGAGGTCCAAGTCGCGTACGCCATCGGCGTCGCCCAGCCGGTGTCGGTGCTGGTCGACACGTTCGGCACCGAGCAGGCCGACCCCGAGCACATCACCAAGGCCGTCCGAGAGGTGTTCGACCTA
>JBBRHS010000299.1:0-4151 GCA_038222385.1 Acidimicrobiia bacterium | reverse complement strand
CGGGTCGTTCGAGCTCGTCGCGTCGTTGCCCCGCAACCCGCTCGGCAAGGTCATGCGCCGCGCCCTCGACCCCGACACCCCACCCGACTGACTCCACGTCGCAGCTGAGCCCACCTCCCCCGGTGAGCGCACCTTCCCGGGTGAGTGCACCTTCCCGGATGAGCGCACCTTCCCGGATGAGTTCGGCGCGTCTGGGTCGTTTGCGGCCCAGAACGCGCCGAACTCGGATGGGGTGCGGGGGGTGGGGTCGGGGGTCCGGGGTCAGGTGGGGGGGGCGGCGGGCGAGGTGGTCGTGGCGGGCGCGGGGGCGCGGGCGGTCGACACGCTCACCAGGAACCCGGCGTAGATCACGCTGATGCCGAGCGCGAGCGAGATCGCGAACGCCTCGTCGTGGCCGACGATCCCCTGCGCGAGTCCGCCGCTCGACAGCACGATCGTCCCGAGCGCGATCAGACCGTTCGCCGCTGCGAGTCGGGCCATGCCGGGCTCATCGCGGCGTCGGACGAACCGGACCGCCGACCACACCGCCCCGCCGATGATCACGACCGCCCCGACCCCACTGCCGACCGCGGCCAGCACCCGGGGGAACACTCCGAAGACCTCCTTGCCGACGGGGATGGCGAGGCTGCCCGCAACCGGTTCCATCGGCGCGGTGAGGACGACCCCGGCCGCGAGCCCGGTGATCAGCACGAGGCCCCACTGGACCCGCCGACCCACGGTCACCCCGGCGAGGAGGTAGACGGTCCCGAGCGCGAGCCAGGGGACGTTGAGAATCGCACCGAACAGGTAGAAGACCCGAAACGTCCCGTTGTCCCAGCCGGTCGTCGTCCCGAGTGCGAGGGCGACCGCGGCGAGGGCGAACATCGCGAGCGCGATCGTCCAGGCCAGCTCGTGCGGACGCCGGTTGCGCGTGTACCGGACGAGCGTCGCCTGCGCGAAGAGCGTGGCCACCGCGGTGGCACAGAAAGCGAGTGCGGACACCATGACCGCTCCGACGCTACCTGCCGCACCGAGCGGAACCAGCCTCGACCGGAACTTTGTGACCTTGTGCACAAGCGCGGGATACGATGGCTCCCCGACCCCGACCTGCGGGGTCCCGGCCGAGGAGGACTGGTGGCCGGACAGGTGGTCGACGGAGCGGGGCAGCGGCGGATTCCCGAAGCAACCGTCGCGCGGCTGCCGATCTACTACCGGGCCCTGCTCGAGACCGCCGAGGCCGGCGTCGGCACGATCTCCTCGGAACGACTCGCCACCCTCGCGGGGGTGAACGCGGCCAAGGTGCGCAAAGATCTCTCCTACCTCGGGTCCTACGGAACCCGCGGGGTCGGCTACGAAGTCGACCAGCTCGTGCACGAGATCTCCCGGGAGCTCGGCCTCACCCAGGACTGGCCCGTCGTGATCGTGGGGATCGGCAACCTCGGTCACGCGCTCGCGAACTACCGCGGCTTCGGCGCCCGGGGCTTCCGGGTCGCGGCGCTCGTCGACGCCGACCCCGGCAAGTCGAACCGCAAGGTCGGCGGCCTCGCCGTCGACGGCCTCGATTCGCTCGCCGACGTGGTCGCGGAGCGTGACGTGACGATCGGGATCATCGCGACCCCGGCAGCCGCGGCGCAGGAAGTGGCCGATCGGCTGGTCGATGCCGGGATCCGCTCGATCCTGAACTTCGCGCCCGCAGTGGTCTCGGTTCCCGAGGGTGTGTCGCTGCGCAAGGTCGACCTCGCGATCGAACTGCAGATCCTCAGCTTCTACCAATCTCGCCGTCCCGACCTCGGCGAGACCGCAGCGCCCGTGGCGAGGGAGGCCCAGGGATGAACCCCGAGCAGGAGCAGCCACCCCGAGCATCCATCTCGGGCTATCCCGTGAACCTGGTCGTGCGCGACCGGCGGTGTGTCGTGGTGGGAGCCGGACGGATCGCAGCCCGCAAGATCGAGGGATTGTTCAGCGCCGGGGCCCGGGTCCACGTGGTCGCACCCGAGATCGGCGAGGAGGTCCGGGCCTGGGCCGACGCCGGCACGGTGACCGTGTCGGAGCGGGCCTTCGAGGCCACGGATCTCGACGACGCCTGGCTCGCCACCACCGCGACCGGCGCCCCCGCGGTCGACCGGATGGTCTTCGAAGCGGGTGAGGCGCGCCACGTGTGGGTGAACTCGGCCGACGACCCGGCCAACTGCTCGTTCACCCTCATGTCGGTCGTCCGCCAGGGCGATCTGGTGGTCGCGATCGGCAGTAACGGCCGGAGTCCGGCCCTCGCCACCTACCTGCGCGATCATGTACGCACAGAGATGGGCCCGGAGTGGGCCGCGTTGTTGGAGCTGCTGTCGGAAGCCCGTGAAGAGATGCGGGCGGGCGGTCGTTCGAGCGAGACGGCCGATTGGCGACGGGCTCTGGATTCCGGCATTCTCGACCTCGTTCGCGAGGGCCGCGATGGCGAGGCCAAGGAGTTGCTTCGGTCGTGTCTGTGATCGTCGTGGGACTCAACCACCGCACTGCACCGGTCGAGGTGCTCGAGCGCGTGACGGTGCCGTCGTCGCAACTCGTGAAGGCGCTCGACGCGCTCGCGTACAGCGAGAACCTCGCCGAGGTCGTGGTGCTGTCGACCTGCAACCGCATCGAGGTCTACGCACGGGCCACGTTGTTCCACCCGGCCGTGCAGGACGTCGTGGAGTTCCTCGCCGATCACTCGTCGCTGTCGCCCGACGAGCTCGCCGACCACGTCTACACCTACTACGACGACGCCGCGATCGCCCACCTCTTCGGTGTGGCTGCGGGCGTCGACTCGATGATCGTCGGCGAGGGTGAGATCCTCGGCCAGGTACGCGAAGCCTGGCTCGTCGCCGAGCGCGAGGGCCGCGCCGGCTCGATGCTCCCGCGCATCTTCCGACACGCGGTCGAGGTCGGGAAGCGGTCGCGTACCGAGACCGGCATCGGCCGTCACGCGGCGTCGGTCGCCTCCGCTGCGGTCTCGCTCGCGGGGCAGACGCTCGGGACCCTCGAAGGTCGCCGGGTCCTGGTGCTCGGCGCCGGGGAGGTCGGCGAGGGCACCGCGGTCGCACTCGCCGGCGCCGGTGTCTCCGAGGTGGTCGTCGCGAACCGCACCGGTGCACGCGCGCACGAACTGGCCCGCCGGGTGCGGGGCCGGGCGATCCCCCTCGACGACGTCGCCGACGCGATGGTCGCGACCGACGTGCTGCTGTGCACCACGAGCGCGTCCGACGTGATCCTCGAGCGCGGCGACGTCGAACAGGTCATGGAGCGGCGTGATGGTCGGGCACTGCTGATCGTCGACGTGGCCGTGCCGCGCGACGTCGACCCGGGTGTGCGCCAGGTGTTCGGTGTGACCGTGCTCGACATCGACGACCTCAAGGCCTTCGCCGAGCAGTCGCTCGAGCAACGTCGGCGCGAGGTCACGAAGGTCCGGCGCATCGTCGGCGAGGAGCTCGAACGGCTGCAGATCGAGCGAACGGCTCGAGAGGTCGCGCCGGTGATCACTGCGATGCGGGAGCGGGCCGACAGCATCCGCGCCGCGGAGCTCGAGCGTTTCGCCCACCGGCTCTCGTCGCTCACCGCCGAGCAGCGCGACGCGGTGGTGGCCCTGACCCAGGGCATCCAGAACAAGTTGCTGCACGACCCCACGATCCGCTTGAAGGACAGCGCGGGCACCGGTCGCCGGGAGCTCTACTCCGACGCGCTCACCTTCCTCTTCGATCTCCCGGAGCTCGACGACCCGCCTGCTCGATGACGGCACTGCGGGTCGCGAGCCGGGGCAGCGCGCTCGCCCGGGTCCAGGCCGAACGGGTGATCGAGCTCCTCGGCGTCCCCGCCGAGCTGTTGATCGTCACGACCCGGGGCGACCGGGACCAGACGGTGCCGATCCGCGAGATCGCCGGTACCGGTGCGTTCGCCACCGAGGTCCAGGAGGCCGTGCGTTCGGGTCGGGCCGACCTCGCGGTGCACTCGGCGAAGGATCTCCCGGCCCGTTCGGTCGACGGGCTGGTGATCGGTGCGTTCCCCGAACGCGCCGACCCCCGCGACGCGCTCGTTGGCGCGTCCCTCGCTTCGCTGCCGAGCGGGGGCACCGTCGCGACCGGGTCGGTCCGCCGGCGGTGTCAGCTCGCCAACCGCCGACCCGACCTCACGTTCGCGGAACTGCG
>JBBRHS010000298.1:0-4186 GCA_038222385.1 Acidimicrobiia bacterium | reverse complement strand
GGGAGCCGAACCGGTGAGCGATCGAGCCGGCGCAGCGGATTCGACCAGGAGAGATGAGAAGAAGCGGATCAGCCGGACACGTGACACGGGAGCCGAACCGGTGAGCGATCGAGCCGGCGCAGCGGATTCGACCAAGAGGATGGCGCGCAAGCCTGTGCTCCGGTCGATCTCGCCCGACGCGACGCCGGAGGAGGTCGCGGCCATCATCGCGGCGATTGCGTCGCTCCAGCCGGGTGTGGTCGCACCCGACGATGCGGGCGAGCGATCGCGCTGGCTCGACGCGTCGCGTCGGTCCGCTCGTCGCGTCGGTGTGTCCCGAGGCGACTGGCGACTGTCGGGCCGAGTCGCCCGACGTGCCCGCGCGTGACGGCGATCGGGAACCCCGAGCTGTTCACCGTCGCGCCCGACGAGGTCTGCGTCACGTTCGTTTCCGTACCCCACGAGTCGGTGACGACGCGCGTCGGCGACCGGGAGGTCACCACCACCGGGCCGTACAACGTGGCCCGGATCACCGGGCTCGAGCCCGACACGGTGTACCCGCTCACGGTCGACGGCGCCGCGCCGAGCGACCTGCTCCCGGCCGAGGTGCGCACCCTGACCCGCCCATCGGGTCGGTTGCTTGCGACGGTCGGCACCGTGAACGACGTGCACTTCGGCGAGGTCGAGTGCGGGAGGCTCGGCGACGGTGAGCAGCTCGGCCCACTCCTTGCGGCAGAGCCGGGCGAGCCGCCGTATCCCGAGGTGATGAACGACGCGGTGATCGCGGAGCTGCGCGCGCTCGCTCCCGACGCCGTGGTGGTGAAGGGCGATCTCACCAACCTCGGGACCGAAGAGGAGTACGAGAGCTTCCGGGCCGCCTACGACACGCTCGGGCCGACGATGCACCACGTCCGCGGCAACCACGACGCCATGGTCACGACCACGATCGCGTCCGACCGGACCCCGTTCGTGATCGAGCTCCCCGGCGTGCTGCTCGCGGTCCTCGACACCGTCATCCCCGGGACCGACACCGGGCGGATCACGGCGTCGCAGTTGCAGTGGCTCGACGACCTCGCCGAGGCCGCGGATCGGCCGGTGCTCGTGTTCGGCCACCACCACCCGTGGGACCCAGGGAGCTCCACGCGTTCTGCGACGTACTTCGGGATCAACCCCGACGACAGCGACGCGCTCTTCGCCGTCATCGACCGTCGATCCGCGATCGCCGGGTACTTCGCCGGCCATACGCACCGCAACCGGGTCCGCCGGTTCGCTGCCGCGCGCGACGTGCCGATCGTCGAGGTGGCATGCGTGAAGGACTACCCGGGCGCGTGGGCCGAGTACCGCGTCTACGAGGACGGCTACGCGCAGATCGTGCGGCGCATCTCGTCGCACGAGGCGATGGCGTGGACGGAGAAGACGCGGGAGATGTTCCAGGGTCTGTACCGCGAGTACGCGCTCGGTAGTCTCTCCGACCGCTGCTTCACCCAGGCTTTCTGATCCGAGAAGACGAAAGGAACGTGCTCGTGGCATCCGAGATCATCATGTTGAAGTTCAACGACACCTACGGGGCTCAGCAGGCAATGAGCGCGGTGCGCGCGTTGACCGAGCTCGACTACGCCTGGCTCGAAGACGTCGCGATCGTCGAGCGCCACAACTCAGGACGTGTCTCCACCCACACGACGCACGGATCGGTGGCCGCGGGCGCGGCCTGGGGCGGCCTCACCGGCCTCCTCGTCGGTCTCTTGTTCCCGCCGCTCGGCTTCCTCGCGCTGTGGGCCGGTGGCATGGCCGTCGGGGCCAGCATCGAAAAGGCCACGAAGGAGCACGGTCTCCCCAAGGGATTTCTCGACCAGGTGAAGACCGAGCTGATCAAGGGCTCGTCGGCCCTGATCCTCTTCGGCGCGTCGGGCGACACCGATGAGATGTCGAAGGCCTTCGCCAAGTACAACCCCACGAGCGTGGTGCGGGAATCGATCAGCGACGAGACGGTCGAATCGCTCAAGCAGACGCTCGACGCCACGCCGTCCGACGCCTCGTAACGCGCTCGGCGTGGGACCGCGGCTGCGGGACCGGCAATGATCTCGAAGTCGTCGAACGGCTCCCGGCGCTTCGCCGCGCTCCTCGCGCTCGCGGTGTACCTCGGTGCTGCCGTTGCCGTCGCGGTCGTGCTGTTCGGCAACCTCGGGGCACTCGTGCTCGCGTGGGTCATCGCGATCATCGGTGCGATCGCGGCCTGGTTCATGGTCACCCGTCGTGGCGCGGCGCGCCTGGCGGGTGGGATCGTGCTGTTCGCCGCGGTGGTCGGGATCGTGGTGGTGCTCCTGGCCAACGATGCCGTCGCGGGTCTCCTGGTGTGCGTCTCGCTCGTCGTGGTCGCGACCGTGTTCGCGACCTACGCGCTCGGCGTGCACAAACGGGCGCTGGCCGAGGCTCCGACCCCGGGCCTACGGGTTCCTCGGCCGATGCATCCGGTGCTGCTCATGAACCCGAAGTCGGGTGGCGGGAAGGCGGAGCAGCACGATCTGGAAGGCCAAGCGCGCGAGCGTGGGATCGAACCGGTGATCCTGCGTTCGGGTGACGATTTCCAGGCCCTGGCGCGCGATGCGGTCGCTCGGGGTGCCGACGCGCTCGGTGCCGCGGGTGGCGATGGGACGCAAGCCCTGATCGCCGAGGTCGCGATGGAGCACGACATTCCCTTCGTGTGCATCCCGGCGGGGACCCGCAACCACTTCGCGCTCGACCTGGGCGTCGACCGTGACGACGTGGTGGGCGCGCTCGACGCATTCACCGACGGCGTCGAGCGGCGGGTCGACCTCGCCCGGGTCAACGACCGGCTGTTCGTGAACAACGTGTCGCTCGGGGTCTACGCGCGGATCGTGCAGTCCGACGAGTACCGCGACGACAAGCTCGGCACCGTCGCCCGCATGCTGCCTGAGCTCCTCGGTTCCGACTGCGACGCGTTCGACCTCGAGTTCGACGGACCGACGGGCAACACCCACGATTCCGCCGACCTCATCCTCGTCTCGAACAACGTGTACACGCTCGAGCGAATCGCGGGGTTCGGCACCCGCGCCCGGATGGACGAAGGTGTGCTCGGCATCACCGTGATCGAGGTGAGCAACGCCGGCGACCTCGCCGAACTCGTCGCGTTGCAGACCGCGGGCGCGGTCTCCCGGTTCCGGGGCTGGCGTCAGTGGGCGGCACCGACGTTCGAGGTGCGCTCGGGCGAACCGATCGAGGCCGGCGTCGACGGTGAAGGGCTCCGCTTCGACTCGCCGCTGCGCTTCTCGGTGGTGCCCGGGGCCCTCCGGGTCCGGCTCGCACCGCACCACCCCGGCTACTCCCCGGCTGCGGTCAAGCTCGCTGTCGGTGGCTCGACGGTGGGTCGGCTCGCACGGCTCGCGTTCAGGGGTTCGGCGTCGTGAGCGGTCCGTACTGGTCGGGTCGGCGGGTGGTGAGGAACGGGAAGAGCGTCAACCAATCGCGTCGCTGATCGAGGTCGAGGTCGGCGACCAGGACCGCCGGCTCGTCTCGCGGCGCCTGCGCGAGTACCCGCCCGTACGGATCACTCACGAACGAGGAGCCGTAGAACGTGAGCGGCCCTTCGGTGCCGGTGCGGTTCACCGCGACCATGAACGTGCCGTTCGAGATCCCGTTGGCCCGGATGACCTGCTCCCAGAGCGGCTGGGTGTCGAACCCGGGATGGTCGGGCTCGGATCCGATCGCCGTCGGGTACACGAGTACCTCCGCTCCCGCGAGTGCGTACGCGCGCGCGAGTTCGGGGAACCACTGGTCCCAACACGTGGGGAAGCCGGCGTGCAGGTCGCCGATCTCGACCACCGGGAACCCCGAGTCGCCGGGACGGAACCATCGGTCCTCGTGGTACCCGGCGGTGATCGGGATGTGCATCTTGCGGGTCGCCGCGACGAGCGAACCGTTGGGCGCCACGCAGATCGCGGTGTTGAACCCGAGGGGCGCCGCGTCGTCGGCCCCCTCGTAGAGCGACGCGTGCACGAAGGCGCCGGTCTCGGCGGCGCACGCGGCGGCGAAGCGATGGGTCGGGCCGCCTTCGAGCACTTCCGGCCGGGGGGGGTGGGCGCTCGGGCCCCCCACCGACACCCCCCAGGAGGGCGGCCGCCGGTGGTCGGGGGGACACACCACGCGAGCCCCCGCGCCCGCCGCCGCGCGGGCCCCCGCGGCGAGGGGG
>JBBRHS010000297.1:0-4198 GCA_038222385.1 Acidimicrobiia bacterium | reverse complement strand
GCGGCCCACCGGCGCGGGTGCATTGAGCGTCAGCCAGTACGGCCTCTCGCGAGCTCAGAGCAGCCGACCCGGGAGCGTGAAACACGGTCACGAGGCGCGCCACTCCGGGATCGGCAGACGGTCGACCGTCGGAGGGATAGTCGGAGGGACAGTCGGAGGGATAGTCGGAGGGATAGTCCGCGGGGTAGTGCTTCCGCTTCGCGGAATCAGGCAGGTCTGTGTCGATCCCGGCGGTCTCGGGCGGATCGTGACCGCTCGGTGAGGGGCGTCGCGCGCTTGCTCGGGTTGGCGGCGGAACGGCGACAAGGCGGAGGCTCGAGGCGCCAGCGGTCTGTGTTGAGTGATCGCCGCTCAGCAACGAGTGAAGTCAGCCGGAGTGCCACGGACGGTGCCAGGAAGGCGCGTTGGGAACATGAGCGGGCGTTGCGGGCTAGGCGGCCCGTTGTTCGAACTTGCGCGAGAGCGGCGGGTCAGTCGATGCCGAGTTCCTCAACCCGTTCGAGTCCGAGGAGCCCCGGCGCAGACCCGACGATCGCCAAGGACTCGAACGTTCCGTTCTCGCCGATGAGCGCGAACGAGTCGGGGTGCGTCCGCTGCAGAGCGCCCGAGGGGTTCTGGAACACATACGCGGCGAACCGCGAACCGATCGGAGCCGCCGCCTCGATCGCCCGGCCGGCCTCCTCCGAGGGCCCGGCGTTCGGGGCACCGGTGCCGAGCGGCACCTCGATGAGCACCTCGGTGCCCACTGTGATGGGTTCGCCGGTGAATCCCGGGAGCATCTTCACGGCATCAACGACGACTACAAAGTTCATCATCTGCATCGTCAGGTCCACGGGGCACGTCTTTCCAGTTGGAGCGCCCTCCTCGGTTTCGCATGCCACAGTCGTCGCATCGACGAGGTGTTCCGCACCGAAATCGACCCGCCGCAGCGTCCCGACCACGATTGCGGCCGAGCTTGATTCCGCCTGCGCCGAGGTTGTCGTGCCGATGTCGATTGTCGCCATCAAGGGGGTTGCCGCCAATGCCGCCCGAAAATCGCGAGCGCCATCTCCTGGATCGACCGATAGGTCAGAATCGGCCGACCGGCGAGCTTCGACACCGCTTCCACCTTGCGTTCCGCAGGCGCCCGCTCCGACGACCACTGCTACCACGATCGCAGCGATCACCGATCTCCCCTTCGGGGATGCAATCCAGGTCGCCTTCACGTCTCAACCTCCTTGCAGCCTTTGAGCGCAGCCGACTGAGGCAGCGCTACCCCGTTGCGAGGCGAGGGCTTCGCGACTCTCAGCATGCTGCCCCTAAGAATGCGTTCACGTGACAGGCGTCGTGGGCGGTATAGAAAAGATACCCGTAGTTGATCGGAACCGGGCCGCTCGCCAGCGCATGAACGCCACTTGAATGACCGAGACCTATCGAATGGCCGGTCTCATGCCGGATGGTTTTCTGGTAGTTCACCTCGAATTGGAGCGCATCGCCACCGAAGCCACCGTTCTGAATCCAGATCTGCGCCGGGTTCACGAAAGCGAGGACCTGGTCGCAAAGCGCGTAGATCACGACGTGGTGACACGGCGCCCAACCCCGCGTGGCCGGATCAACGAACGGAATGGGGTTTGCCTCATAGTACTTGACATCTGTGCTGTACCCGCACGAGCCGGTCGCAACGTCATACATGACCGTCTGGATGTCCACGTTCACCATCGCGCTGTCGTACCGAGCGCGGTTGACCGCTGGCACCGAACTGTCGAAGCAGTACCAGTGGTCGGTGGAGTCCGGATAGTAACCAGGACCACCAAAGTCGGCTCCGTACGGCGAAGCACTGGTCGGAAGTGAGCCGACCAGGAGACTCGTCGCGACGATGACTAGGGCGAATAGTCCGAGGGGCCATCGGCGACGGGCTTTCGGCGCTCGAATCGCTCCGACTACCCACGATCCTGCCATCCAACTCCGCCTCTCCCGCATTTGGCGAAATGGTACCTTGTCAGGTTTAAGCCCATCTGCAGCTCATGGTCAACCATGAATAGATGACAATGCCCGCCAATTTCGCTGCGCGGTTCGGGCCGGGGTCCCGAAAGCAGGGGTGAGGGCCGTGAGCACCTCAGCTCGAGGCCGTGGTCCGAGAGATGTCCGGAGGGTTCCCGAACTGCATCGGTGGAGCATCGACGCGCCGAGCCGGGCGACAGACAGCGTTCGCGTTAGTGGGCGGAGCCTCCCGCTGTCGATGAGGGACACGAGAATCTGAGGCGGCGAGTCGCTCATTGTCGCTCACCGGTTCACCCACCCTGTTCGCTCGACGCGATGCTCCGTGTACGCTCACGTCGATCAACGACCCGAGTTCTTCGCTGTGCTGGACTCGCTTCGGCGCGGTTGCCAGTTGCCGCCCACGAACGCCGGGAGAAGCCCCCGGAGCCCGCTCTCGGACTACTCTCCGGGGCGGGTTGTCAATCCACCTGTCAATCTACGGTGGCGTACGAGCAGGACCTGCTGAGGTTTGGCTGGAACGAAAGTTCTGGTCAGCCGCACTGCAGGGCAATCAGCCGTCTACCGTAGACAAGCCAAATCGGCCTCCGGAGCCGTGTGCGCAGGTTCGAATCCTGCCGAGGGCACGCCCCGATGCTCCGCATCGGCACCACCCACCCCCTGAGCCGTGTGCGCAGGTTCGAATCCTGCCGAGGGCACCACCAGAGTCGATCGTTACTCCACCGGGGGTTCGGCGCTGCGGTCGCCACCGACGGCGCACAGGAGATCCTCGTGCAGGCGCATCCAGACGGTGTGGTACGAGTCGCACCGGGGTGATGCGAACCAGTCCGGCTCCCCCGCCTCGACCCGACGGCGGGCATCGCGCAGGGCCGGGCGGTAGGGCTCGAAGCGCGTCACGGTCCGGGCCAGCCTCCGCACCACCGGGCCGACCTTCTCATCGAGCGCGACGAGGCGGTCGATCACGCCCCAGTCGTAGACCGGATCGTCGTGGGTGTTCGCGGAGCCGCCGCGAACCTGCCAGTCGTGACAGAGGCGCAGGAGATCCCGGTTGAGCGGGAGGAAGGTCGCGTAGGCCCGCCCCGCAGTGGCCTCCGCCTCGCTGCCGGGCTCGAGGCGGGACCAACTCGCGTGCTCGTCACGGCCGACCGGAGTGGGGACGAGCTTCGTCCCGCGGCGGGTGGCGAACCCGGCGGCCTCGAGGACCGTCGCGAGCGCGACCAGCTCGGCGTCGTCGTCGATCACGACCACTCCGCGGAGCCGCAACTCGTGGAACCGGATCCAGTCCCCCTCCGACAACGACTCCGCGCCCACCTGTTCCTCCGATCGGTTCCGGCGTCCGCGCCCACGGGCCGCAGGCGCTGCGTGCCGTCGACGGCCGCGGGCGTAGTTTGGACCCATGACCGACGTCGTCGCACTCCCCATCGGCTCCGAGCGGGTCACCACATCCGACACGATCGTCGTGCGTTCGCCCTACGACGATCACGAGGTCGGTCAGGTCCCTGCCGCCGGCCCCGCCGAGGTCGGCCAGGCCGTCGCGGCCGCGCATGACGCGCTCGCCGATCCGATCCCGGCCTGGAGGCGGGCCGAGATCCTCGACACCGCGGCCCGGCTTCTTGCCGAGCGCACCGAGGACTACGCCCGGGTCATCGCGGCCGAAGCGGCGAAGCCGATGAAGACGGCGCGGGTCGAGGCCAAACGCGCGGTGTCGACGTTCACGTTCTCGGCGGTCGAGGCCCGCACCCTCACCGGCGAGATGATCGCGATGGACGCGTCCGACGTCGGCGTCGGCAAGCTCGGCTTCACCCTGCGGGTCCCGATCGGGGTGGTCGGCGCGATCAGCCCGTTCAACTTCCCGCTCAACCTCGTCGCGCACAAGATCGCGCCGGCGATCGCAGCCGGTTGTCCGGTCGTGCTGAAGCCAGCGTCGCAGACTCCGCTCTCGGCACTGAAGCTCGCCGCCATGCTGCTCGACGAGTGCGGCCTTCCCCCCGGGTGGCTCAACGTGGTCACGGGGGGCGGTGGAACCGTGGGGAACGCGCTCGTCGACTCCGACGTCGCGATGATCACCTTCACCGGCTCCCCCGAGGTCGGTTGGGGGATCAAGGCGCGCGCACCCCGGAAGAAGGTCGGCCTCGAGCTCGGCAACAACGCCCCGATCATCCTCGAGCCCAGCGGCGACTGGCAGAGTGCAGCCGACAAGATCTCGGTCGCGGGCTTCAGC
>JBBRHS010000296.1:0-4222 GCA_038222385.1 Acidimicrobiia bacterium | reverse complement strand
CGTTGGTCTCTTTTACCAATACAAGTTTTGCTGCTGATGGCGAGGCCCGGGCGTGGATCCGTCGTCGATCGACGCGGGCGCGATCCAGGAGCTGTGTTCGAACGACGAGGTCGCGTCTCGCCTTCGTCGTGAGGTGCTCGCCGGAATGCCCGAGGTCGAGGCGTCGAGCCTGGTGGGGACCGACGTCGTCGGAATCATCCGAGCGGGCTCGCCGAACGGGTGGGGTCAGCTCGTGCTCATGCAGCGGTACCAGAGTCCGGACGCACCGGTGGGGCAGCGGCCGATCGCGGTTCGTGGCCGGCTCCCCGAGAAACTGGCACCCGACGAGGTTGCGGTCGGCGAGTCGACGGCACGGGCCGGGGGCATCCACGTCGGCGATCGTCTCCGCATCGGGTCCTGGTCGCAGGACAACCTCGACGCCGCGATCGACGGGAGCAGCGCACCCGAGACCGAACCGATCGAATCGACCGTGGTCGGGATCGTGCGCCAGATCGACGACGTCCAGAGTACCGACGAGGGCAACCTGTCGGGATCGGTGCTCCCGGGCTACCTGTTCGCCGGGCCCGGCTGGTCGGCTGCGCACGGCTCGACGCTCGCCGGCTACGGCACCTCGACCACCGTGCGGCTCCGGGGAGGAGCCGAGGCGCGGCCGGCGTTCGAGCGATCGCTGCGGCGCGCGGCCCCAGGCTGGTTCACCGAGATCGACTCGATCGATCCGGAGAACATCGCACCGCTCCGCCGGATCATCCGTTCCGAACAGCAGGCGACGCTGATCTTTGCGCTGATCACCGGCGTCGCCGGGCTCGCTTTCGTCGGACTCAGCATCACGCGGCAGTTGCGTCGGGAGCTCGTCGACGCACCGCCGCTCGTGGCTCTGGGTGTCACCCGACGGGACCTCTCCGTCGCAGGGATCCTCCGGTCCCTCACGATCGCGGTCCCGGCCGCGATCCTCGGAGTGGTGGCGACGATCGCCTTCTCACGCCTTGGTCCCGTCGGGCTCGCGCGGCAGCTGGAATCGGCCCATTCCGTCCGCGTCGAGTGGTGGGTGCTGCTCCCGCTGGTGCTCGTGCTGATCGCGCTCTTCGGCGCGGCCGGAGCCTCGGTGCCGTCGTCCGTGCTGCGTCCGGACCGGCTCGCCCGGCCTGGCCTCTCCCGCGCCGGTGCGGTGCTCCGTCCCCTCGGTCCCGTGTCTCGGGTCGGCACCAGCTTCGCCCGCGGCCGCCAGACGACGGCCACGGTGGTTGTCGGTGCCGTCGCCATCTCCGCGATCGTCGGCGCCGCACTCATCCTGCAGAGCTTCGATTCGGTCATCGGCCGGCCCGCCCGCTTCGGCGCCTGGTGGGACGTCGTCGTCGGTCAGTACTCCGATCCGGAGGCGGTCGCCGTCGGCGTCGCGACGATTCGCGACAACCGGTTGGTCACCGCCGCCGCCGGCTACGACGCGCAGGAGAATGCGGCGACGATCGACGGGCGCCGGGTCAAGCTGGTGGCGACCACGCCGTACATCGGGCATCCGACCCCGATCACGATCGACGGCTTCGCGCCGACGTCACGCCGCGAGATCGCCCTCGGAGCCGTGACCGCGCGCCGACTCGCCAAGGGCATCGGCGACACCGTCGAGCTCTCGGCGATCAGCGGGCCGACCCGGGCACGACTCCGGGTGGTCGGCATCGTGGTGATCAACGACCCCGTGAACCGAGGCGGTGGTGCCGGCGACGGCGCCGTCGTCACCCCGGCGGTCATGCGCGCCATCTTCCGGTCGATCCCGCAGTCGATCGCGATCCGGTTGGATCCCGCCGTCGAACGCGACGCGGCGATCGCGTCGCTCGAGCGCGAGTTCCCGGGCTCGATCCGCCTCGCCCGTCCTCCCGACGACCTGCAGAACCTCGACCGTCTGCGCAGCGTTCCGGTACTCATCGCCGGGCTCGTCGCGGTGCTCGCCTTCATCACCCTCGGGTACGCCCTGGCGAGCATCCTGCACAGCCGTCGCCACGACCTTGCGGTGCTCTCTGCAATCGGGTTCACCCGACGGCAGCGGCGCCGCGCCGGCGTGGCGACCGGGCTCTTGATCGTGGGGACCAGCGTGGTGCTGGGTGTCCCCCTCGGCATGATCCTCGGTCGCCAGGCCTGGAGCGCGATCTCCGAGAACATCAGCATCCCGCTCGTCACCCCGGCCGCCGGGTCCGTGCTCGCAGTGGTTGCCATCGTCCTCGCCGTCGCGGGAGTGCTCGCGATCACCGTCGGCGGGGCGTGCAGCCTCGTGGCGAACCGCTTCTCGCCGGCCGAACAGCTCCGCAGCGAGTAGTCACGACCGTCGCGCTGGTCCGCCCCGCGACCCCCATCGCCGGACGGTAGCGCAGCGGGAACGACGCCGTCGTCAGGCGGGCGGGTGACGATCAGTCGCGTACGTGGGGGAGTGAGCGGTGAATCCGCCGTCGACGCGCAGGACCTCGCCGGTGATGAACGCCGCGTCGTCGGACGCCAGGTATGCGACCGCGCTCGCGACCTCCTCGGGGTAGCCGAGCCGGCCGGTGAGGTGGCTCGTGCTGTACCGACGGAGGCGGGGGCCCATCGGTCCACCGAGCGCCTCCTGCGCGGCCTCGGCGACGACGATCCCCGGCGCGACCGCGTTGCAGCGGATACCCCGTTCGCCGTACGCGGTCGCGACATTGCGGGTGAGGGCGACGACCGCGGCCTTGGACGTCCCGTACGCCGCGAGCGAATCGCTGCCATAGAACGCTGCGGCCGACGCAGTGTTCACGATGGCACCCCCTCCGCCCTCGAGCATCGCCGGGATCGCGAACCGGCAACCCAGCATGGGTCCGGTGAGGTTCACCGCGAGGACACGCTCCCACGTGCCGAGATCCATCGTGACGATGTCCTGGTCGATCCGGTTCAGATCGATCGCCGCGGCGTTGTTGTGGAGCACGTCGAGTCGGCCGAATGCAGCCACGGTGTCGGAGACCATCGCGGCAACCGCATCCGGATCGGCCACGTCGACCGCCTGCGACCGGGCGGTACCTCCGGTCGCAGTGATGTCGGCGACGACCGAGTCGGCGGCGTCGACCGCGATGTCGGCCACGGTGACCGCGGCCCCCTCGGCCGCGAGCAGCATCGCGGTGGCCCGGCCGATCCCGGACCCGGCTCCGGTGACGATGGCGACCTTGTCGGTGAACCTCGACATTGAGCTCCCCCCTCCCGAAAGGACGGAGCGTACCGAGACCCGAGTCAGGTCATCGAGGTTCAAGTTCCGGAGGGAAGCCGCCCGTCGCGACCGGACTCCAACGCTGCGGGGTGATCCGCACGATCGACTTGGCCTGCCGGACCATCGCGGCGCGGTACTCGTCCCAGTCGGAATGCTCTCCGGCGATCGCCCGGTAGTACTCGACGAGTGGTTCGACCGAGTCGGGGAGATCGAGGACCTCGGCGCTGCCGTCGACCTGGACCCATGCGTCACCGAAATCGTCGGAGAGGACGACGATGCTCACGCGAGAGTCACGCCGAGCGTTGCGGGCCTTGGCTCGTTGCGGATACGTCGACACGACGATTCGGCCATCGTTGTCGACGCCACAGGTGACAGGGGACGCCTGGGGAGAACCGTCGGCACGGACCGTGACGAGGAGCGCGTGGTGTCGCGTCCGCACGAAGTCGAGGAGTTCGTCGAGGTCGACCGTGTGGTTGGTGGCGATCTGCGGACTCACTGGCGCTCCTGTCGGCGGGAATGGGGTCTGGGTAGTTTGGCCACATGCCGACCCACCGAGAGCAGGCCGAGCACTTCCTGACCCTCCACGACGGCGCGATGCCGCTGGTGATGCCGAACCCGTGGGACATCGGCTCCGCGAAGCTCCTCGGCGCGCTCGGCTTCGCTGCGTTGGCCACCACCAGCGCAGGCTTCGCGGCGACGATGGGCCGGCGCGACTCCTCGGTCGTGCTCGACGAGGTGGTCGAGCACGCGGCTGCGATCGTCGGTGCCACCGATCTCCCGGTGAACGCCGACTTCGAGAACGCGTTCGCCCACGAACCCGCGGACGTGGCCGCGAACGTCGCACGCGCGGCAGCCACCGGACTCGCCGGGCTGTCGGTCGAAGACTTCTCCGGGCGCGCCGACGGAGCGATCTACGAACTCGGCCTCGCGCGCGACCGGATCGCGGCGGCGGCCGAAGCACTCCACTCGGGCGACGTCCATGTCGTGCTCACCGCCCGCGCCGAGAACCACCTGCAC
>JBBRHS010000295.1:0-4248 GCA_038222385.1 Acidimicrobiia bacterium | reverse complement strand
GGTGATGATGCGGATGCGCTCGCTCACCGCCCCGGCCGCGCCGCTCAGCACGGCCGCTTCCTTCTTGTTGTACCGCTCGGAGATGAACGCGGCACCGAGACCGAGCGACTCGGCGTCGCGAACCTCGGCGATGAGGTCGCGAGACGTGTCGGGCTGACCGGCCAACAGGTAACAACCGAGCTCGTCGAGGACCGGGGTCATCGGCCGCCCGGTTGCGTCGTTGCCGTGATCTCGGCGGCGAAGGCGTCGAACGCACGACCGATTCCCGCCGACGCGCCCACGATCAGGACCTTCGAATCCTCGAGACTCATCAGAGTTGGTCGAGGGGGAGGCGGTCGGATGCTGCGGGCTGGCGGCCGATGCGCAGGGGTGCGAGCGGTGCGTCGATCAGGAGGCTGCGTTCCCACGTCGCCCCCAGGTCGGCGAGCGCGTGGCGCCAATCGGTGAGCTCCGGGCCGCGCTGCGCCTGCTCGTACGCGATCCACGTCGGCCAGTCGGGGATCGCCCAGATCGTGATGCACTCCGAGTCGCTGATCATCGCGACCTCGAACGCGCCCACGAGGGTGAGGCCGAGCCGCTCGATCGCGGCTTGCCCGATGTCGCGCAGCGCATCGAGGTAGTCGGTCGAGCCACCCGGTGGGAGCGTGACGAGCTCGTGCGCGTAGGTCGCGCCGCGCACACCGTCGGCCACCAGCTCGTCGATGGAACGCGTCCAGGGCGCGGGCACGAGGATGCGGTCGACACCGCCGCGCCGGAACTCGGCCGCCTTCGCCCACCACGCCGCGAGCGACGGGTCCTGGAGCGAGGCATGCGAGAGCTCATGGTCGAAGTTCGCGGCGAGGCCCTCCCACCCGTCGAGCTCCCAGAGGTTCACGACCTCGGGCCAACGGCCGGTCGAACCGACGGTGCCCCACACTCCGAAGCACAGCTGGTTCCGCTCCTCGATGGCGACGGGGACCCAGTTCGCGGTCATGTGGTGCATGTACCGGGCGCGGTTCTGGCCGCGGATGTCGATGAACTCGTGGATGTAGATCTTGTCGTTCGGCATGGCCTCGAGAACCGCCCTTCAGCCCGTTGAACGCTACCTCAGCGAGGAACGACAACCCGTCTGCTCCGCGGAAGGTGGCGACCGATGCCGAGCGATCGGAGCGCGGCGACTACCGGACGACAAGCACCGGCCGATGCGCGGTCTTGACCAGTTCGTTCGAGACGGACCCTTCGAGCAGGCGGCCCCACCAACCCTTGTCGCTCGTCCCGACGACGATGAGGTCGACGTCGTGATCGTCGGCAGCACGACGGATCACCTCGACCGGATCACCCACGTCGACGATCGTGTCGTCGCCGTCGATGCCGCTCGCGTCGACGACGCGCCGGCCGTGCTCCTTCGCTTCCCCCAGCAGCCGCTCCCGGTCGCTCTCGGAGGCGTCCCCGAACTGGTACGGCTGGGGCCACGCGGCGGGCGCCACGATCCCGTAGCGGGCCCCCGGATACCAGGACACCGACACCGGAGTGGCGTTCACGACCAGCACCTCGACGGGTAGCTCGCCGAAGAACTCGTTGGCGAACTCCGCGGCCCGAAGCGACGCCTCGGAATCATCGATCGCAACGAGGACTCGACGAACTGCTCTCGGTTCCATCACGGCGTCCTACCCTGCACCGTCGTCGCCGAAACTGGCTCGATGGCCCAACCGTTCTTCGCCGAGCAGGTCGCCGTACTTCGGGCCCGGATCGGTGAGCGCGGGCCCCGATAGACTTTGAACCGTCGTTCACACGTCGCGAAGGAGCCTGCCGTGTCGGTCGAGGACATGATCTTCATCAGCGTCGACGACCATGTCGTGGAGCCCCCCGACATGTTCGACGGGCGCCTCCCCGCCAAGTTCGCCGACCAGGCCCCGAAGGTCGTGCGGACCGATGCCGGCAACGACGTCTGGGTCTTCAACGGTGCAGAGATCCCCAATATCGGTCTGAACGCGGTCGCCGGTCGGCCCCGGGAGGAGTACGGGATCAACCCGACCTCCTTCGAGGAGATGCGGCCCGGCTGCTTCGACATCGACGAGCGCGTGAAGGACATGAGCGCGGGAGGCGTGCTCGCCTGCATGTGCTTCCCGTCGTTCCCGTCGTTCTCCGGTCGGCTGTTCGCCAACGTCGACGACAAAGACGTCGCCCTCGCGGTGACGCGTGCCTACAACGACTGGCACATCGACGCGTGGTGCGGCACCCATCCGGGTCGCATGATCCCGATGGCGCTGCCCATCCTCTGGGACCCCGAGCTCTGCGCCGACGAGATCCGGCGCGTCGCGGCCAAGGGCTGCCACTCGCTGACCTTCACCGAGAACCCCGCGGCGCTCGGCCTCCCCAGCTTCCACCACGACCACTGGGACCCGATGTGGCGCACGTTGGTGGAGGAAGGGACCATCCTCAACATCCATCTCGGCTCCTCGGGCCAGCTCGCGGTGACCGCCCCCGACGCCCCCATGGACGTGATGATCACGCTCCAACCGATGAACATCTGCATGGCTGCGGCCGACCTCGTGTGGTCGCGCGTGTTCAAGGAGTTCCCCGGGATGAAGGTCGCGCTGTCGGAGGGCGGCACGGGCTGGATCCCGTACTTCCTCGACCGCCTCGACCGCACCTACGACATGCATCACGCCTGGACCGGTCAGGACTTCGGCGACCGGCTGCCGTCCGACGTGTTCCGTGAGCACATCCTCACGTGCTTCATCGCGGATCCCATCGGACTCGCGCTCCGCAACGACATCGGAATCGACAACATCTGCTGGGAGCAGGACTACCCCCACTCCGACTCCTCCTGGCCGACGGCGCCCGAGGAACTGGTCACGATGGCTGCGAAGTACGACGTCCCCCGCTCCGACCTCGACAAGATCACCCACGAGAACGCGATGCGGTGGTACCGCTTCGATCCCTTCGAGCACCGGGCGAAGGCCGACTGCACGGTCGGCGCGCTCCGGGCCGAGGTCGCCGGCCACGACGTCGCCACCCGCTCGATGGACCAGGGCCGCTACGCCTCGAGCACGCTGCCCACCCTCGGCGAGCTCGCCGCCCGAGCAACCGCGTAGACAGCCAAGACCGAGCCGAAGCGAGCCGTTCGGCACGACCGGCTCCGACAGACGTCGGCGAGCGGGGCCCGAGCGGCCTGCGACGAAGTCGCAAGAGCGGACAAGGTGACACTGGTGTCAGGGTTTGCGCGATGATCCTCCTCTCTACCGAGGGGGATGCAGATGTCGGGAGCATTGGACGGCGTGCGGGTGCTCGACCTGTCGTGGGGCATCGCCGGGTCGATGGGCGTGCTGCTGCTCGCCGAACAGGGCGCCGACGTGATCAAGGTCGAGCCCCCCGGTGGTGATCCGTTCCGCGACTACAGCGGCCACGCGGTGTGGAACCGCTCGCGCCGGGCGGTCGAGATCGAACTCAAGGCACCCGAGGGACTCGAAGCGTTCCACCGCCTCGCCGACTCGGCCGACGTGGTGGTGGAGACGTTCCGGCCCGGCGTCACCGACCGCCTCGGGATCGGCTTCGACGCCCTGCACGCCCGCAACCCGCGCCTGATCTACGCGTCGTGCCCGGCGTATCCCGAAGGCCACCGCCTCGCCGGCCAGCCCGGCTACGACGCCCTCGTGCAGGCGAGCGCCGGCCAGCAGTGGGAGCAACCGGGCTGGCGGCTCGGGCCGATCTTCCTCGCGCTGCCCCTCCCGAGCGTGGCGGCGATGTTCCTCGTGCCGACGGGCATCCTCGCCGCGCTCGTCGCACGCGAGGAGACCGGCCGTGGTCAGCACGTCCGCACATCACTGCTCCAGGGCGTGCTGCTCTACACGACGCAGATCTGGTCGCACGTCGAGCACGCGAAGGCCGACTACCACGAGGTCATGAGCAAATCTCACCCGCCGGGGGTGCACCAGGAGTTCCTGTTCGAGGTGGAGAGCGGCGACTGGGTCCATACCTGCATCATGAGCGGCCTCACCCCGATCCGCAGCCAGGACGACCTCATCGGACTCGAGGGTGACCCGTCCGACAACGAGCGCTTCGCGATGCTCTCCGAGGAGGAGCGGGCGCAGTTCACGCCCCGCCGCCGCGTCGCGTACAAGGAGCGCGACGGTGACACGCTGATCGAGGAGTTCCGCGCCAACAACCACGCGGTCGAACCGGTCATCAGCATGGAAGACGCGCTGGGCGGGAGCGGGAAGCCGCATCCGCAACTCGTCGCCACCGGCATGGTCGCCACGGTCGAGG
>JBBRHS010000294.1:0-4260 GCA_038222385.1 Acidimicrobiia bacterium | reverse complement strand
GAGGTTGCGCTCGTACCACCGACGCACGGCCGGGCTGGCCATCAGGAGGTGGTCGACCGTGGCGAGCAGGAGAAATGCCGCGATGGCGTAGGAGAAGCGAAGGTCGAAGAAGGTCTTGTCGACGGTGAGCGCGGTGCCGGGGGGACCCGTCTGCACCGGGCCGACGACCGGGATCGCGAAGTCGGCGCGCAGATTACGGATGTCGGGTCGATGCGTTGCCGAATCTCGGCGACGCTGGCAGGTCGGCCGGTTCGGCACATACCCTCGGGCACGATTTCCTTCCCTCGCTTCGCCGCTCGTGACCTCGAAGGTCGGGCGCTCATGTTGCCCGAGGCCTTCTCCGGCGCGCCGAACCTCGTGGTGGTCGCGTTCCGTCGCGAGCAGCAGTCGACGGTGGACTCGTGGGTCGCCTGGTTCGAATCGATCGCGTCGAAGCATCCACGACTTCGGTGCTACGAGGTCCCGGTGATGGCGACCCGCTGGTCACCGGGTCGACGTGTCATCGACGGGGGGATGGCCCAAGCCGTGCGCACCCCTGAAGCGCGGCGACGAACACTCACGGTCTACACCGACGTTCGGCGCGTGACCGATGCACTCACGATCGAGGACACGGGCACCGTCGCCGTCTTGCTGGTCGACTCCGACGGCTGGGTGCGCTGGCGCACGACCGGGCCCGCGACCGCCCGGACCGGCGACGAGCTGCTCGCAGCACTCGACGTCGATCGGACCGGGCGAGCCGAGGCAGCGCCGTCGGTCGAGCAGTTCGCCTTCGCCTTCGAAGCGCGATTTCGGCCTCTGCTCGCGCTCATCGGAGTGACTCCGGGCACGGCGCACGTGACCCTCACCCCCGAACGGCTCGTCGCGCGCTTCGGGCCCTGGTCGTTCGACACCCCGACCGACAACGTCGTCCAGGTATGCCGCACCGGCCCCTACCGTTGGTACACCGCCATCGGGCCCCGGGGATCCTTCGTCGATCGGGGGCTCACGTTCGGCACCACCACGGAGGGCGGTGTCTGTGTGCTGCTGCGCGAACCCGTCCCGGCCCTCGTGCCCGTCGGTGCGCTCCGCCATCCCGGGATCACCCTCACGCTTGCCGAGCCGGAGCGGTTCATGGCCTCGTTGCGTCGCTACGCCCCGCGCGACGGCTCACCCGACCCCTGAGCCATACCGGCGAGATGAGACGAACGACGAGTCAACGCAGCTGGCCGCCCTGACGGGAGTCCGGGTCGGAGGTATCAGATCTGATACGGTCGCAGAGGTGCATCTGGTGCGCGAGATCCGCCATCGTTCGGGCCTGAGACAGGCCGAGCTCGCCGCGCGCGCCGGCACTTCTCGGACCCGGCTCTCGGCCTATGAGCACGCCCATACCGATCCCAGTCTCGCGACGTTCGAGCGGATCGCCGCCGCCGGCGGCTTCGAGCTCGCGGTCGTTCCCGCGGGCACACGCCGGATCGGCGAACAAGTCTCCAAGGTCGGGGCGACAATCGAAGCCGGTGACGCCGGCTATGCGTTGCGCCTCGTAGCGGAGCTCGCGGGTTGGTTCCGTGCGGGAGCCGTCGGTCCGCAGGCGTTCGATGCCGATCCCGGCAACACGGGCGACCGCCGCTGGGACGCGTTGATCGCCGGCGTCGCCGAGATGCTCGCGCACGAGCTTGGCCACGCGGTTCCCGCGTGGGCATCTGCACGGTCGCGGTTCCTCGATGGCTGGTGGTTCGTGACCCCGCTCCGAACGCTTCGCGCCTCCGTGTTGGTCGAGACCCCGGCCGCGCTCGCGACGCGGGGCGTGTTGCTCAGCGCGTCATCGATCCGGAGCGTGTGACGTGGAACGAGCAGAGATCGAGGCCCTCTTGCGCGAGCTCGCCCACGAGCTCGCGCTCGAGGGTGTCCGCGGCGAGCTACTTCTGGTCGGTGGAGCTGCAATGGCCCTCGCCTACTCCACGCGACGCTCGACAGCTGATCTCGACGCGGTCTTCGAGCCCAAGCTGGTGATCTACGAAGCCGCGTCGCGCATTGCGGATCGTCGTGGACTGGATCGAGATTGGCTCAACGACGCGGTGAAGGAATTCCTTCCCGGCCCCGATCCGAATGCGACCGTGTTCTTCGATCGACCGGGTCTCGTCGTGCGCGTTGCCTCACCTCGCTACCTCCTGGCGATGAAGCTGCTCGCGAGTCGAGTCGAGCGCGACGAGGATGACATCCGCACCTTGCTCCGCCTCTGCAACATCATCGACGCAGACGAAGCGCTGCAGCTCGTCGCCGATCTCTACCCCGAGGCCGCGATCCCCACGAAGGTCCAGTACCTGCTGCGCGAGTTGCTCGAGTGACGGTTCGTGACGGTCGCCGCGTCCCAGACTGCCTGATCCGCGAACGGGCTCAGGGGTCTGCCGCGACACGCACTCATGAGTCTTTGAACACATGGCGGGCGTCACCGACGAGGTAGAGAGATCCCGCGACGACAATCAGCGCGGGCGCGGGGTTCGCGGCGCGTGCACGCCGCAGTGCGTCGCGCACATCGGGAGCGACGTGAACTGCGCTTGCGTTCGGTGCTGTGGCCCGCACGACGTCGGCGAGACTCTCTGCCGGCACGGCGCGCGGATGGTGGGCGGTACAGCACAGGACTCGATCTTCGTCACGCAGCTCGAGCGCGCGGATGAGCTCGGCGACGGGCTTGTCGCGCGAGACACCGAGGATGAAGGTTCTCGGTCCGGCGGGAAACGACTCCGCGAGTACGGCGGCGAGGGCACTCATCCCAGCAGGGTTGTGGGCGCCGTCGAGCAATACGAGGGGTTGCGTGTCGAGGAGCTCCATTCGGCCCGGGCTGCACTGCGACGCGAGGACGCCTCGGATGGTCGGTTCGTGCAGGCGGCCGATGGCACATTCGGCGACCGTGAGGGCGAGGCTCACGTTCTCGGCATGGGCAGCTCCTCGCAGAGGTGTCCGGAGCTTGTGATAAGTGGTTGAGGGAGTCTTGAGGCTGAGGATCTGAGCATCAGTTGTCTGGTGGCGTCCGAGTACCGCGAAGTCTCGGTCACGGACCCAGAGTTGCCGCGGGTTCCGGCGGGAGAAACACGGGCGCAGCGTGTGATCGGTCTCTCCGAGCACGACCGTGGTGCCGGGCGAGATGATGCCGGCTTCGGCGTCGGCGATCGCATGCCGAGTGGCGCCGAAGTATTCGGTGTGGTCGAGGTCGATGTTCGTGACCGCTACGAGTTCGGGCGCGGCGGCCGCGGTGGCGTCCCATTCACCACCGAGCCCGACTTCGATGATGGCGACATCGACGTGTTGTTGCGCGAACCAGGTGAAGGCCGCGGCGGTGATGATCTCGAACCAGCTGAGCGGTTCGTCGAGCACGGGTTCCCAGATGGCGATTCGTCCCATGAGGTTGGCGAGGGCTGCATCTGTGATCGGTGTGCCGTCGACGGCGATGCGCTCGTTGACTCGTTCGAGGTGTGGGCTGGTGTATCTCCCGACTCGGTAGCCTGAGGCTTCGATCAGCGCGGAGACGGTGTGCGTGACGGTCGTCTTGCCGTTGGTGCCGGCCACGACCACGGCCCGGAAGTCGCGCTGGGGTGAGCCGAGCGCATCGAGCAGCGCATCGATCGCCGACCGGCTCGGTTGCTCCCGACGGCCAGTCGGAGCGACACCGACGCCGAGCTCCCGGTTGACGTGAGAGTCGAGCCAGCGCCGCCAGTCGGAGGGACGATCAGTGCTCTGGCCGGCCGGATCCTCGTTCACTGACGGCGACGACCTTCTTGGGTAGAAGCATTCTGGTGATACCTGATTCCGGTTAAACTAGTCGTATGAACGATCAGCGCGTGAAGGACGCGAGCGTCAAGAGCCGGCGGAGCAGTGAGGTCACGGCCGGGCTGGAGCGTTCACCGAACCGGGCGATGCTGCGCGCGGTCGGCTTCGGAGACGACGACTTCGACAAGGTCCAAGTCGGAGTTGCCGCCGCCGCGAACGATGTCACGCCCTGCAACATGGGTCTGGCGCGTCTTTCCGAGGCCGTCCGGCGCGGCGTACGCGACGCGGGGGGAGTCGCGCTCGGGTTCTCGACGATCGCCGTCTCCGACGGCATCGCGATGGGTCACGCGGGCATGCGTGCCTCACTGCCGAGCCGGGACCTGATCGCCGATTCGGTGGAGTGCATGGTGCACGCCGAACGGTTCGACGCGCTCGTCACGTTGGCTGGATGCGACAAGAGCCTCCCCGCGATGCTGATGGCTGCAGCCCGGCTCAACGTGCCCGCGGTATTCGTGT
>JBBRHS010000293.1:0-4276 GCA_038222385.1 Acidimicrobiia bacterium | reverse complement strand
CGTGCTCTTGCCCGAGCCGTTCGGGCCCATGAGCGCGTGGACCTCTCCCGACCGCACCTCGAGGTCGACCCCGCGGAGAATCTCGTGCCCGTCGACCGACGCGTGCAGGTCTTCGATCCTCAACACGCTCATGGGAGGGTCGCCAGGACGTCGTCACCGTCGACGCGCACCGCGTAGACCGGCACCGGTCGGGTCGCGGGCAGGCTCTGGGGTTCGCCGGTCAGGAGCGAGAACGTGGATCCGTGCTGCGGGCACTCGATCGCGCACTCATCGGACCAGAGCTCACCCTCCGAGAGCGAGTAGTCGGCATGCGAGCACTCGTCGGCGACGACATGCCATTCCCGACCGTCGCCGCAGCCATCGCTGTCGACCCGCGCCACGCAGAGGCGGTGGCCGTCGACGTCGAAGCGTCGGGCCGAGCCGGCCTCCACGTCGGCCACCGAGCACACCTTGATCTCAGCCACCGTGCAACCGTCCGACCTTCTCGTCGACCGCGGCGCGCAATGGGCCTTCCAGCGCCCGCACGGGCAGGCGGTCGAACACGTCGTCGAAGAACCCCAGCACGATGAGCCGTTCCGCGTCTTCGGGACGCACGCCGCGCGATTCGAGGTAGTAGAGCTGGTCGTCGTCGATCGGGCCGACCGTCGACGCGTGCGAACACTGCACGTCGTTCGCCTCGATCTCGAGGTTCGGGATCGACTCCGCGGCCGCGCCTTCGGTGAGCACGAGGTTGCGGTTGGTCTGGTACGCACGCGACTTCTGCGCTTCCTTTCGCAGCCGGATCAGGCCGGAGTACACCGAACGGGCGTGCTCCTCGACGGCACCTTTGAACAGGAGATCGCTGCGGGTCCGGGGTGCGGCGTGGTCCTGGAGAGTCCGGAAGTCGAGCACCTGGTCGCCGTCGCCGAAGTACACCGCGAGCAGGTCGCTCTCCCCGCCCTCGCCGGTGATGAGCGATTCCGTGCGCAGGCGCGCGTAGTCGCCGCCGAGCGCGATCGCCGACGAGCGCAGGCTCGCATCGCGACCGACGTGGGCCCGCTGGAGGGCGACCTGCCACACCGACGACGCATGCTGCTGCACCGACGTGTAGCGCACGTTCGCGCCGTCGCCGACGAGGATCTCGATCACCGCGTCGCAGAGGTGGTCGGCACCGGTCGCCGCGTAGCGGTCGAGGACGGTGACCTCGGCCTGCTCCCCCACCACCACGAGGGTGTGCGGGAAGCTCGCGAGGCCGTCGCCTCCGGTGAGATGCTCGACGACGATCGGCTCCTCGACCACCACGCCGGCCGGGACCTTGACGTAGACCCCACCGCTCACGAACGCGTCGTGCAGCAGCGTGAACGCGTCGGGCGACGCGTCGGAGCACGAACCGAACCACGTCTGGATCTCGGGATCCGCGACGGTGCGCAGATCGCCGACGATCACACCCTTCGCCTCGAGGGCCGGATCGATCCTCGGCAGGACGACCCGCCGTTGCTCTTCGCCCCGCGGTCGGTACCGGCCGATGTCGAACCGGTCGATCGGGCTGTAGCGCCAGATCTCCTCGGTCGAGCTCGGCCAGCCGATCTCGTCGAGCTGCTCGGCCGCCGCGGTGCGCCGGGCGACGAGCCACTCAGGTCCACCCAGGGCGCGCGCCGCGTCGACGGTGAAGAGAGATTCGCTCATCGGCGGATCAGCGTGCGGGAGGGGCGCTCATCCGACCGCACCCTCCATGTTCAACTCGATGAGGCGTGACAGCTCGACCGCGTACTCCATCGGCAACGTCTTCGTGATGGGCTCGATGAAGCCGTTCACGATCATCGCCGTCGCCTGCTGCTCGGTGAGCCCACGGCTCATCAGGTAGAAGAGCTGGTCGTCGCCGACCTTCGAGACCGTGGCCTCGTGGCCGATGCGCGCGTCCTTCTCGTCGACCTCCATGTACGGGTACGTGTCGGAGCGGCTCTCCTCGTCGAGGATGAGCGCGTCGCACCGCACGTGGCTCTTGACGTTGTGCGCACCCTTCTCGACCTTCACCAGGCCGCGGTAGGTGGTGCGGCCGCCGTCCTTGCTGATCGACTTCGAGTCGATGATCGACGTGGTCTCCGGGGCGGCGTGGGTCATCTTGGCCCCGGCGTCCTGGTGCTGACCCGGACCCGCGTACGCGACCGACAGGACCTCGCCGTGCGCCTTCGGCCCGGTCATGACCACGGCCGGGTACTTCATCGTGAGCTTGGAGCCGAGGTTGCCGTCGATCCACTCGACGGTCGCTTCCGTCTCGGCCCGCGCCCGCTTGGTCACGAGGTTGTACACGTTCGGCGACCAGTTCTGGATCGTGGTGTACCGGATGCGCGCACCCGGCTTCGCGATCAGTTCGACGACGGCGGAGTGCAGCGAATCGTTCGAGTACACCGGCGCCGAGCAACCCTCGACATAGTGCACCGAGGAACCCTCGTCGGCGATGATCAACGTACGCTCGAACTGGCCCGCGCTCTCCGCGTTGATGCGGAAGTACGCCTGGAGCGGCATGTCGACGTGCACCCCCGGCGGCACGTAGATGAAGCTCCCGCCCGACCACACGGCCGAGTTGAGCGCCGCGAACTTGTTGTCGCCCGGCGGGATCACCGTGCCGAAGTGCTCCTTCACGATCTCGGGGTAATCGACGAGGGCCTGGTCCATGCTCGAGAAGAGCACACCCAGCTCGGCGAGATCGTCGCGGTTCTTGTGGTACACGACCTCGGATTCGTACTGGGCCGTCACGCCGGCGAGGAACTTGCGCTCGGCTTCGGGGATGCCCAGCTTCTCGTAGGTGTTCTTCATCTCTTCCGGGAGCATGTCCCAGTCGGAGACCTGCCCTTCGGTGGGCTTGATGTAGTAGTAGATGTCGTCGAAGTCGATGTCGGGCATGTTCTCGGCGAACCAGGCCAGCATGGGCTTGCGCTCGAAGCGCTTCAAGGCGTTGAGCCGGAACTTCGTCATCCATTCCGGTTCCGACTTGTGCCCGGAGATGTCCTTGACGATGGTCTCGTTCACGCCCTTCTTGGGCTTGTAGACCGACGCCTCGGTGTCGCTCCAGCCGAGCTTGTACTTGCCGAGATCGATGCCACTGACTGCCATGGGGCCTCCACGAAGCGGTTCCCGGGTGCGGAACACCAGTCCCGACCAACGGCGTCGGGAATTTCCACTACGCAGATAGTAACAATCCCCGGGGCCCCCGACAATCCGGGGGTCAGCGCCCCGCGCGGGCCTGCTGGCGGGTGCTCGACGACGAGGCCCGGGTCGTCGACGTGGTCGAAGAAGAGGTGGGGGTCGACGCCTCCGGCGCCGGCACGCTGGTCCCACCGGAGGCAGCAAGTGCGAGCAGCTCGCCGACCCGCTGAATCGTGGCCTGGTACTCGCCGAGGTCCCCGGTGGCCTTCAGCTGCTCCTCCGCCTGGTCGAGGAGGTCGGAGGCCTCCTGCACCAGTTCGGCGTCGGTGCCCGAGGGCTCCGTACCGGGTGTCGTGGGGGTGGTCGGGGGTCCGCCAGGCTGGTTCGGATCGGTGGGCGCGAGACCGTCGAACTCGGGGAACTGAGCCAGTGCCTGTCGGAGATCGTCGCCGAACTTCGACTGGCCGCCGTAGGAGACGATGACGAACCGGTACGACGGGATCTGCGCCCCGCTCTCGGCCTGCACGTAGATCGGCCGGATGTAGAGGATCGAGTTGTCGACGGGGATGAGCTGCATGCTCCCCTGGATCACGCGCGACCCACCCCGGCCGAGCAGCGTGAACCGCTCGGAGATGGCCTCGGTCGTGTTGATCTGGCTGTCGACCTGGCTCGGCCCGGGGACGGCGCGTCCGGTCGGCATCACGAACGACTCGAGCTGGCCGTAGTTCTCGGGATCCGACTTCGCGACCATGAACGACGCGAGCTGCGTCAACTGGTTGTTCCTCGACACGGGGACGAAGGGCCGGAGGATCACGAACTCCTCCTCGTCCGCGCCCGGGAGCTTGATCTGGAGGTAGATCGGCTCGATCCGCTGCGACGTCGAGCGGGCCGCCTCCGGTGCGGTCGACGCCGGCGTCGCGATCTGGCCGGTGCCGGTGATCGAGATCGCGCCGGAACCGGGATCGGGCGACACCTCCCAGAGGTCGGTCTTGTTGAAGAAGGTCGTCGGGTTCGTCATGTGGTACGACGCGTACATGTCGGTCTGGACGGTGAAGAGGTCCTCCGGGTACCGGAGGTGGGCCCGGAGACCCTCCGACAAGTCGTCACCGTCGGTGAAGAGCTCGGGGAACGCCTTGCGGTACGCCCGGAT
>JBBRHS010000292.1:0-4299 GCA_038222385.1 Acidimicrobiia bacterium | reverse complement strand
CGCGACCGTGCTCCCGGGATGATGTTGCTCATCTCGATGGCGATCACCGTGGCGTGGACGGCCTCGATGGCGTCGAGTCTCGGCTGGTTCGACCTCGAGTTCTGGTGGGAGCTCGCCGCGTTGGTCACCATCATGCTGCTCGGTCACTGGCAGGAGATGAAGGCGATCGGTCAGGCCCAGGGCGCACTGGCCGCGTTGGCCGAGCTGCTTCCCGACGACGCGGAACGGATCGGCGCCGACGGGCAGGCCGAATCGGTGAAGCTCGACGAGCTCCGCACCGGCGATCTCGTGCTGGTGCGGCCCGGCGCTCGCGTGCCGGCCGACGGCTCCGTCGTCGAAGGTGAAGCCGAGCTCGACGAGTCGATGATCACGGGGGAGTCGCGACCAGTCGTCAAACGGGCGGGGGACCGGGTCGTGGCCGGGACCGTGGCCACCGATTCATCGATCCGCGTGCAGGTCGAAGCGATCGGTGACGACACCGCGCTCGCGGGGATCCAGCGTCTGGTGGCCGAGGCGCAGTCGAGTCGAAGCCGGGCCCAAGCGATCGCCGACCGGTTCGCCGCGTTGCTCTTCTACGTTGCGTTGGGCTCCGCGGTCCTGACGTTCGTGGTCTGGTCGCTGATCGGTGACGTGAACCGTGCCGTCGAGAACACGGTGACAGTGCTCGTCATCGCGTGCCCGCACGCCCTGGGGCTCGCGATCCCGTTGGTGATCGCGCTCTCGACCGCGATCGCCGCGCAGAACGGCATCCTCATCAAGGACCGGCTCGCGCTCGAACGGATGCGCAGCATCCAGGCCGTGATGTTCGACAAGACCGGCACGTTGACGCGAGGCCGGCACGTCGTCGCCGGAGTGGCCGGGATCGGCATCGGCGAGGACGAGGTGTTGCGGATCGCGGGTGGCGTCGAGAGCGAAAGCGAGCATCCGCTCGCCAAGGCCATCGTCGTCGAGGCCACGAAGCGCGGCGGCGTCGCCCGGGCAACGAACTTCAGGGCGTTGACCGGTCGCGGCGTCGAAGCCGACGTCGATGGCACGAGCTACGCGCTCGGCGGCCCGACGCTGTTGCGGGAGCGTGGGCTGTCGTGGCCGGAGCAGCTGACCGCGCGCACGGCGGAGTGGAGCGCCCGGGGCGCGTCGGTCCTCTTCCTCGTTGCGGGGGATGCTGTGCGCGGTGCCCTGGCCCTCGAAGACGAGGTCCGGCCGGAAGCGGCCGAAGCCGTCGAGGAACTGCACGCGCTCGGTGTGCGTCGCGTGGTGATGATCACCGGCGACGCGCGCTCGGTCGCGGACTCGGTCGGCAAGGAGGTCGGCGTCGACGAGGTCTTCGCCGAGGTGCTGCCCGAAGAGAAGGACCGCGCGGTCGTCGATCTCCAAGGACGCGGCCTCGCCGTCGCGATGGTCGGCGACGGTGTCAACGACGCGCCGGCGCTGGCTCGCGCCGACGTCGGCATTGCGATCGGCGCCGGTACGGATGTGGCGATCGAGTCCGCCGGCGTCGTACTCGCATCCTCGGATCCCCGCGGTGCTGCCGCGGTGATCCGGCTCTCACGTGCCTCGTACCGCAAGATGGTCCAGAACCTCGCGTGGGCGGCGGGCTACAACATCGTCGCGATCCCACTTGCCGCGGGGGCCCTCACCTGGGCCGGGATCTCCCTCCCCCCGGCCGCCGGTGCAATCTTGATGAGCCTCTCGACGATCATCGTCGCCCTCAACGCGCAGCTGCTTCGCAGGGTACGTCTGCAACCCGAAGCGGAGCGCTGACTGTTCCTCCGGGGTCATCGCGAGCGACCGCATGCGAGACTCGGTGCATGACGGTCGGTAGTCGGCGCCTCGCCGATGGTGAGCTCGAAGCGCTCGTTCTCGACGCACTCTGGTCGGCCGACGACTGGCTGATGCCCGGCGATGTCCTGGAGCACCTGCGCCCGACACACCCGCTCGCGTACACGTCGGTCATGACGGTGCTCGTGCGGTTGTGGAACAAGGGGATCGTCGATCGACAGCCCCAGGGCCGAGGCTTCGCGTACCGACCGGTGCAGTCTCGCGAGGAACTCGTCGCCGACCGGATGCGGCAGTTGTTGGAGACGTCGGAAGACCATGGAGCTGCACTTGCCCACTTCCTCGACGGCATGGGATCGGGTGACCGGCGGCGGCTGCGTTCGTTGCTCGACCGTGGCCGGCACAAGCAATGACACTGCTGCTGGTCGCGATCGGTGTTGCGCTTCTGGCGTTTCCTGCGCTCGCCGACCGCATGTCGGCTGCGTCACCTCCCCGCGAGTGGAGCCGCGTCGTCGCCGCGACTCTTGTCGGGGGAGTGATCGTGACGGAGGTCGGCCTGGTGTTGACCGCACTTCCGACTGTCTTGCACGTTCCCGCGATCGCCCAGATGACGGGCGCGTGTCCTTCCATCGTCGATCGGATCAACGCGGGTCCCGTGCTCGGGTGGACGAGTTTCGTCGCCGCGCTCGCTTCGCTCGTCGCGATCGCCGTCACGATCCGTCGTTGTCGTCGCTTGGCCGCCACGGCGTGGGTCGAACCGTGGCTCGGCGACCACCTTCCCCGTGACGGGTATGAGCTCGTCGTCGTGCCGACCGCCAGAGTGCTTGCGATGTCCGTTCCGGGAACCCGGCCCCAAGTCGTCGTCTCCGACGCAGTTGTCGCGCGGCTCGACCAGGGACGGCTCGACGCGGTGATCGAGCATGAAGCAGCACATCTGCGGCTTGGTCACCGCCGCTATCTGCTCATCGCCGCTGCGGTTGACCGTGCATTCGGTTGGGTGCCGGGAGCCAGACGAAGTGCAGACTCCCTGCGCGTCGCCGTCGAGGAGTGGGCAGACGACGTCGCGGTCGGGTCCTCTCGATCGCGTCGCCACCACCTCCGAGGCGCGCTCGAGACACTTGCCGAGGAGCTGGACTTGCGAAGCGGCTCCCACGCGGCCGACGCCCGACTCCTACGGCTCAGCCCCGCGTGGTCCCAGGCGCCCATCGGTGGCCGGCTCATCGGCTACTCGCCCGCTGCGTCGCTGTTCATGGCCGGCGTGGCCGTCGCGGGTCTGTGGCTGGGGGCTTCGCATCACCTCATCGCTCTCGGCGGCTACTGCCCGCGCTGAGGTCGATGCAGGGTGTAGCTACTACGCTCTGTCGCATGATCGGGACGCGCCGAGCGCGTTGGTGGTGCGTGGGCGCGATGGCGCCGGTCGTCATCGTCGGTCTCCTCGCCATGCACGGCCTCTCGAGCGCCGAGCCCACATCGAGGGGGGCGAACCACGGCGCCCACGCGATGACGAGCTCGCGCGGTCACCAGATGCCGACGGAACGCTCACACGAGCATGTCCATGACGCGGTCTTGTGCGTCTGGCTGCTCGTGGCGGGCTTCGCACTCCTCGCGCTCCGTCAGGGAATCGATCGCATGCTCGCCGACGTCTGCGCGGCGATGCAACGGATCGTTACTCGGGGGCGGGCGGTCATGCGGGCGCCACCAGCCGCAGTTCGACTCAGCCTGGTCGGTGTGTCACGGCGTTGAGCGGTTCGCGCACTGCGCGTCTCTCAGCGTCATGACTCGCGCCGCTCGTAGCGGTGCCGACCAAGGAGAACATCGAATGCAGCGCATCTCTCTCGTAACCGTCCTCGTGCTGAGTCTCGGGCTTGTGGCCGCGTGCTCGTCGAGTGGCGATTCGGCCAACCGCGACACCTCCGCGCACATGTCGGGTGGGGACACGTCGGACCACGGCATGGACATGGGCAACTCAGGCGACGGCACGGACGAGAACAAGCCTGCGATCTCCGGAGCGCGCCAGATCACACTGACGGCCAACGCGCTGTCCTTCGATCCCAAGGGCATCACCCTCGAGGCCGGCGAGGGTCTCAACATCGCGCTGACGTCCGTCGATCTCGAGCACGACCTGTATGTCAAGGGCATCGGACACATCGCCCACGCGAAGAAGGGGGCGACGACGGTCGCCGGTCTCGAGATCGACAACGCCGGGACCTACCCGTTCTGGTGCACCGTCAGGGGCCACAAGGCGGGGGGTATGACCGGGACCATCACCGTCACTCCGTGACGTCGCCGACCTGGCGATCTCCGGTGATCGCCGATCCCGCCTCTCACATGGTGATGACGACCTTCCCTCGAGCATGCCCGTCCCTCAGGGGGTGGTGGTGAGTCGGCCTGTACGCCGGAGAACGTCGAGGGAGGTGCGCTGACCTGCGGCTTCTTCCCGAAAGGGCGTCTGACCTGCCCGAACACCTCTCGGCGTCTCGCGTGGTCGATCAGGGATTTCCAACCTCTTGTGTACGGGCTGTG
>JBBRHS010000291.1:0-4348 GCA_038222385.1 Acidimicrobiia bacterium | reverse complement strand
CGCGCCACTCCTCTCCGCCGGCCGAAGCCGGCGGATCATCGGAGCGGCGCGGCATCCAGAACCGACGCTCAGCCCCTGATCGGCGAAGACCGCCACCGCCTTGACCGGTTTCGGTGCGATCTTCGGAAAAGGGGGCACTCGAACTCTGCCCGGTAGGGTCCTGCGCATGACGGTTCCGCTGGAAGACGCCGCCGCCATGCTCCGGCCGCGTGACTCGCTCGGGATCCCGCTCGGTCCGGGCCAGCCACCCGGATTCCTGCATGCGCTCGGAGCCCGCGACGACTGGGAGGAGCTCACCGTGTTCGGTGCGCTCCTCGGCGACCTCTACGAGGTCTTCACCCGGAAGGGCGTCCGGTACCTGAGCGGGTTCTTCGGTCCGGCCGAACGGTTCCTCCTCGACTCCGGGGCATCGGTCGAGTTCATCCCGGCCGACTTCCGACGCTTCATCCCCGTCGCCGAGCGGCTGCGGCCCCGGGTCGTCGCGACCGTGGCAGCACCGCCCGATGCCGACGGGAACATGAGTCTGTCGCTCCACGCGGGTGCGACGATCGGTGAGATGCGACGGGCCGCGGCCGACCCGGACCGCATCCTGATCGTCGAGAGCAACCCGAACTGCCCGCGCACCTTCGGCATGCCGCCGGAGCATCCGCATGCAGTGCACGTCGACGACGTCGACGTGCTCGTCGAGAGCGACCGGCCGGTCCTCGTGCTCGAAGACGGTGAGCCCACCGAGGTCGACCGCGCGATCGCGGGCTACGCCCGGACGTTCATCGCCGAAGGCTCGACCCTGCAGACCGGAATCGGGGGGATCCCGTCGACGGTGGTCGGGCTCCTCGCGTCGGAAGCGGGTGGCGACTACGGCGTCCACTCGGAGATGTTCACCACCGGATTGATGCAGCTGCACCGCGCCGGCAAGGTCTCGAATCTCCGCAAGGGAGTGTTCCCGGGGGTCTCGATCACGACCTTCGCGGCCGGCACCGCCGAGCTCTACCGGTGGCTCGACGGCAACGAAACGGTGCGCTTCCTGCCCGTCGACGTCGTGAACTCACCGCACACGATCGCGTCGAACCACAAAGTCGTCACGATCAACGGTGCCCTCGCCGTCGACCTGTGGGGTCAGGCGGCCGCCGACGCGATGCACGGTCGGCAGTACTCGGGGATCGGTGGCCACGAGGACTTCGTCGCCGTCTCCGGTTACGAGCTCGAGGACCGGTCGCTGCTCTGTCTGCCTTCGGTGGCCACGGTGCGGGGGGAACCGATCTCCCGCATCGACGTGACGCTGCCCCCCGGCGCGACCGTGACCACGCCCCGTCACCAGCTCGACGTGGTGATCACCGAGTTCGGCATCGCCGAGCTGCGGGGTCGCACGGAGCGGGAGCGGGGCCGGGCGCTGGCCGCGATCGCCCATCCCGACTTCCGCGCCCGGTTGGAAGAGGCCGCCGAGCAGCTCGGTTGACTCGCGCGCAGCGTGGCCGGAAGTGAGGGGTCCTGTTCCAGGTCGTTGTAACCCGGCGCGAAGGTCCGTAACCTGCCGCGGCGACGCGAACCCGCGACCGCGTGATCCCGCATCGGTGAGGTCCTGTGCTCATGAACGAGAAGGCGCGACTCGGAGTCGCAGAGTTCATCGGAACCGCGATCCTGGTGATCGGCGGGCCGGGTTCGGCGATCCTCGCCGGTGAGCGCATCGGCTATCTGGGCGTCGCGCTCGCGTTCGGCTTCAGCCTCCTGTGCGCGGCCTACTTCATCGGCAGCATCTCGGGATGCCACATCAACCCGGCGGTCACCTTCGGCCTCTGGGTCGTCGGCAAGACGAAGAGCGCCGACGTCCCGTGGTACCTGGGCGGCCAGATCCTCGGCGGCATCTTCGGCGCCGCGGTGATCTTCGTGATCGCGAACGGACTGCCCGGCTTCAGTGCCTCAGACTCGGGTTTCGCGTCGAACGGTTGGGGCGACCACTCGCCCTCCGCCGTCACCGGTCCCGCCGGCCGGCTCGTCTCGAGCGGGTACAACTTCGGCGCCATGGCCGTCACCGAGATCGTGCTCACCGCCCTCTTCGTGCTCGTCGTCGTGAGCACGAGTCGCAAGTCGATGCCCGTCGGTTTCACCGGTCTCGCGGTTGGCCTGATGCTCACGCTCGTGCACCTCGTGAGCATCCCCGTCGACAACACCTCGGTGAACCCCGCCCGCAGTCTCGCGACCGCCATCTTCCAGGGCGGGTGGGCGCTCGAGCAGTTGTGGGCGTTCATCGTGTTCCCACTGATCGGCGGCATCGTCGGTGGGGCGATCTGGAAGGTGCTCGTCCCGGCCGACGACGCCTGAACGGGTCAGCACACCGGCTGCGGTCGACCGCCGCCGGCTCATCAGCGAGCCGACCCGGACCGCGACCAGGATCAGCGCCATGGCCGACGTGACGATCGCGAACCATCGGGTGGCCTCGACGCCGCCGTCGGTGCCCGCGAGCAGCGCGTGGGCGGTGACCGCAGCGAACACGACGAACGACAGCAGGTGGACCGCGTGCCACGCCCGGCGTGGGAGTCGGCGCATCCCGAGCGACGTCACCTCGATCGCGAAGAGCAGGTACATGGCTACGATCCCGAGCGCCACACCACCGGGGCGCCAACTGGTCGCGTAGGGGACGAGGACGTCGGCGAACGTCCAGCCGACGTAGGTGTCGGCGAACAACGCACCGACGTGGAGCAGCACGAACAGGCACGCGATGCCACCGAGGAACCGGTGCAGGTCGCGGACCCATGCCGGACTGGGCTTGCGGGTGGCCTTGGCCGACAACAGCAGTCCCCACAGCACCGACGCGACCACGAGGGCCCACGCGACGAAACCGCTGGCGCGGACTGTGTACCACCAGAGGTGCTGGGTCATCGTGTGCCGTTCATGGGCGGAACGCGGCGAGGCCGGGAAGCTCGGTGACGCGACCGTCGTCGTGCACGAACAGCCCGGTCACGCCGGCGTCGGCGAGGAGCGCCGCACCTTCGGTCGGGCCGGCGACGAATGCGGCCTTGGCGAGGACCTCGGCCCACCAGGTCGATCCCGAGACAACGGTCACCGAGGTCAGGCCGGTCTCGGCGCAGTCGCCGGTGCGCGGGTCGACGATGTGGTGCACTCGGCGACCGCCGCGCACCCACGCGCGCACCAGGCGGGTGCTGGTGGCGACCGCTCCCTCCCGGATCGCGAGCGCACCGGTCGCACCGGTGCCGAGCGGATCCTGGATCAGAATCTTCCATGGTCCGCCGAGCGGGCCGACGCCCGCGACGCGCACGTCGCCGCCGAGATCCACGCACACCCCGACTGCCCCGGCCTCGACCAGAGTCGCGGCGAGCCGGTCGGCGGCCAGGCCCTTGCCGATGCCGCCGAGGTCGAGCGAAACGTCCAGCGGCAGCGTGACGCAGCGCACGAGCGGATCGATGACGATGTCGGCGCAACCACCGGGCACGACGACGGCCGGAGCGGGTCCATCGGGAAGCACGGAACGGAAGTCGCGGTCGTAGCCGAGGGCAACGAGCGACGGCAGCACGGTGGGGTCGAATCGACCGTCCGTTGCCCGCCATGCCTCGAGCGCATGGGCGACCGCGTCGAAGGTGTCGTCGGAGAGCATCACCGGCGCACCACCGGCGGCGTTGAGGCGGCTCAGCTCACTGCCGGGCCGGAAGCGGCTCCAGCGGGATTCGAGGTGTTCGAGCATCGGGCCCGCGAGGTCGACCAACCCGTCGGCCTCCGATTCCGACGCAGCCAGCACCGTGACCCGAACTCCCGTACCGAGCGCGCGGAACGTCGTGTGCACCCACGCGTCGTTCGGGTCCGCGTGTGTCGTCGGGTCTGGAGACGTCGCTGGTGTGAGGGTCGAGGTCAACAGCTTCCGCCGGTCTCGCAGACCGGAGGCGGAGCCGGAGCAGGCGCGGGAGCAGGTGCGGGCGCGGGCGTCTCGGCCACCGGTGCCGGAGGCGGCGGAGGAGCGGGTGCCGCGACCGGTGCCGGACCCGACGGTGCCGCGGGTGCGGCCGGTGCACCACCGGTTGCCGGTGCACCTCCGGTTGCCGGTGCAGCTCCGGTGGCTGGTCGGCCGGCCACCGCGCCGGGTGCGACGGCAGCAGTCGTCGGCGCGACGGAACCTGGCGCGCCGGCCGCGCCTGCGGTGGTCCCGGGCGGTGCCGCGCCACCCGCCGGAGGCGCGCCGGTGGTCGACGTTGCGGTGGGTCGCGACGGCACGGTGCCGGCCGTGGCGGCGGCACTGCCGGTCTGTGCGTCCGCGCTTGTTGCGGTCGCGGGCGCGGTGGCCGCCAGCAGCACGACGAGCCCGAAGAGGGATCCGACACTGAGGAGCGCCGACACCACC
>JBBRHS010000290.1:0-4354 GCA_038222385.1 Acidimicrobiia bacterium | reverse complement strand
GCGCGAACCCGGGTCCATCGTGGTCTCCCAGAGCTCGGAGAAGTCCATCTCGCCGAGGCCCTTCAGGCGTTGGATCACCGGCGTGCGGCCCTCGTTCTCCGCCTTGAACCGCTCGAGCGCGGCTTCGTCCTTCAGGTACGTCTTCGTCTTGCCGAGCAGCGCCGAGAACAAAGGTGGCTGCGCGACGTAGACGTGACCCTGCTCCACGAGGTCCTTCATCTGGCGGAAGAAGAACGTGAGCAGGAGCGTGCGGATGTGCGACCCGTCGACGTCGGCGTCGGCGAGCACGATGATCTTGTCGTAGCGGATCTTGTCGACCGCGAAGTCTTCGGCGAGACCGGCGCCGATCGCCTGGATCAGCGCCTGGATCTCGGCGTTCTTCAGCATCTTGTCTATGCGGGCCCGTTCGACGTTGAGGATCTTCCCGCGGATCGGCAGGATCGCCTGGATGCGCGGATCGCGCGCGTCCTTCGCCGACGACCCGGCCGAGTTCCCCTCGACGATGAAGAGCTCGCACTCGCTGCGATCGCGTGACGAGCAGTCGGCGAGCTTGCCCGGCAGGCCGGCACCCTCGAGCGCCGACTTGCGACGGGTGAGGTCGCGCGCCTGGCGGGCCGCGAGACGGGCCCGGGCCGCGGTGGTGGCCTTGTTGAAGATCTGCTTCGCCTCGGGCGGGTGCTCCTCGAGCCAGTCGCCCAGCTTCTCGTTCGTGGCCTTCTCGACCAGCGACCGCATCTCGGTGTTGCCGAGCTTGGTCTTGGTCTGGCCCTCGAACTGCGGGTTGCGCAGCTTCACCGACACGATCGCGGTGAGGCCCTCGCGGATGTCTTCGCCGAGGAGGTTGTCGTCCTTCTCCTTGATGAGGCCCTTGGCCCGGCCGTACTTGTTCACCGCGTTGGTGAGGGCCTTCTTGAAGCCCTCCTCGTGCATGCCACCCTCGGTGGTCGCGATGTTGTTCGCGAACGAGTGGATGCCCTCGTAGTAGCCGGTGTTCCACTGCATCGCGATGTCGATCTCGCCCGTCTCCGACGTCTCCTCGAACGCCGCGACCCGCTTGAACAGCGGTTCCTTCGACGCGTTCAGGTGCTTCACGAAGTCGGTGAGGCCCCCGGCGAAGCGGAACGTCTGCTCGAGCACCGGGTCGGGGCGTTCGTCGCGGAAGCGGATCTCGAGGCCCTTGTTGAGGAATGCCATCTCGCGCAGGCGTTCGAGCAGAGTCTGGGCCCGGAACTCGGTCTCCTCGAAGATCGTGGCGTCGGGCCAGAAGGTGATGGTGGTGCCGCGCCGCTTCGACGGACCGGCCTTGGCGATCTTGTCCTGGGGCTTGCCGCCCTTCGCGTAGTGCTGGAGCCACTTCGACCCGTCGCGGTGGATCTCGAGGTCGAGACGGCTCGACAGGGCGTTCACCACCGACACCCCGACGCCGTGGAGGCCGCCGGAGACCTTGTAGCCCTCCCCGCCGAACTTCCCGCCGGCGTGGAGCACCGTGAGCACCACCTCGGCGGCCGACTTGCCCTTGTAGTCGGGGTGGTCGTCGACCGGGATCCCACGACCGTTGTCGGAGACCCGACAGCCCCCGTCGGTGAGGAGCGTCACGTCGATGCGGGTCGCCTCACCGGCCATCGCCTCGTCGACCGAGTTGTCGACGACCTCGTAGACCAGGTGGTGGAGGCCCGAAGGGCCGGTCGACCCGATGTACATACCCGGACGTTTCCGGACAGGGTCGAGACCCTTGAGCACCGTGATTGCCTTGGCGTCGTACGCCACGCGCGAGACCTCTCTTGCCGGTTGCGGGGGTTGCTCCGAGACGGGCTCGACTCGTCAGCGGTGACCCGGGTCGAATCGGCGGTGGGACCACCCGCTCGATCGTATGAAACTCCAGGTCAGAGCCCTGAATGCCAGTGATGACAGCCTACCAGACCCCTCCCCCACGAACGGCCCGTTCCGGGGGGTTCCGCGAGGTTCCCCGCGGCCGTTTCCCGCCGTCGTTTCCCGCCGTCGATCAGCTGCTCCGGCCGACGGTCACCCGCACCCGCGCGATCTCCACGCCGAAGGCCGCGTACCGCGCGATCACATCGGCCTCCGAGTACCGCAACTGGGTCGCCCACCCGCCGTCGTCGACGTCGACCGTGAGCACCCCGTCGCGCAGGTGCCTCGGGTGGGCCCTGGCCGCGACCGCCGGGCCGACGATCTCCGGCCACTGCGACGTCACGATCTCGAACGTGTCGGGCCCCGCTATCCCCAACTCCCGGCTGACGCGCGTCAACCCGTCGCGCAGGCTCCTGGGCCCCCGTTCGTCACTCACCGCGGGCCCTTCAACGGACGGGTCCCTCGTCGATGTCGACCCGGCCGTCGGCGACCCGGAGCCACTGTTCGGGTTCGACGGTGTCGGGAACGACGCCGGCCGTCGTGATGAGCGTCTGGCCGGGCGGGAGCTGGGCGACGAGCGCGGTCGCCCGGGCCGCGTCGAGCTCGCTGAACACGTCGTCGAGGAGCAACAGGGGGTTCTCGCCGATCACCTCGGCCACGACCCGGTGCCCTGCCAGCCGCAGCGCGAGCGCGAGCGTCCGTTGTTCCCCCTGCGATGCGTGGGTGCGGGCCTCGAGCCCGTCGAGCACGAGCCGCAGTTCGTCGCGGTGCGGACCGACCAGCGTGACCCGACGGTCGAGCTCGTCGCGGCGACGGGCGGCCAGTGCGGCGAGCAGGCGGGCCTCGACATCGTCGACCGAGTCGACGCCGAGGGGCTCGGCCGACCAGTCGGCCTCGTAACGGGCGTCGACCGACGAGCTCGCGCCGGCGAGTTCCTCGTAGGCGGTCTGCAACCAGGGGCTGAGCCGAGCCACGAGCCGCAACCGGCCCCGGACCAGCTCGCCGCCGGCTCGGGCGAGCTGCTGGTCGAACACGTCGAGGGTCATCGCGGTGTCGGGATCGCGTCCTCCGGTCTTCAAGAGCGCGTTGCGATGCTTCAGGATCCGTTCGAAGTCGGTGCTCGCGGCGTCGTAGCGCGCCGCGCTCGCTACGAGCAGGTCGTCGAGGTACCCGCGCCGGCCCGACGGACTCCCCTTCACGAGCTCGAGGTCGTCGGGTGCGAACACCGTGGCCCGCATCGCACGACCGAGCTCACTCCGACGGGGAAGCATCTGACGGTTCACGAGGATCCGGTTCCGACCCGACACCCGGATCTCGGCTTCGACGAGCACATCGTTGTCTCCCCGACTGGATTCGGCCCGTACGACCGCCTGCTCCGCTCCCGTTCGCACGAGCGCGGCGTCGGGGACCCCTCGGAACGACCGGGCCGTGGCGATCCAGCTCACGGCCTCCAGGAGGCTGGTCTTGCCCTGGCCGTTGGCCCCGCGCACGACCGTCGCGCCCGCACCCAGCTCCAGGTCCAGCTCGTGGTAGCAGCGGAAATCGGTCAGCCAGAGTCGCCGCAGCTGCACCGTCGCCGCGATCGGATCAGGAGATGCGGACGGGCATGAGGAGATACATGAAGTCGGCCTGGTCGACCGCGCGCAGCGTGGCCGGCTTCAACGGATCAAGCGCCTCCAACACGATCTCGTCGCCCGCGACGGCCTGCGCGCCGTCGAGGAGGAACTGTGCGTTGAACGCGACGGTCAGATCGGTCCCCTCGTACTTCGCGTCGACGTCTTCCTTGGCGTCGCCGACCTCCTGCGCGGTGGACGACAGCACGACCCCGTCGGCGCTCATCTCGAGCTTCACCGGGGAACTGTCGCGGCCCTGACCCACGAGCTGCATGCGCTTCACCGCGTCCGACAACGCTTCCCGGGCAACGGTGAGGCGGTTCGGGTAACCGCTCGGGATCAACTGCTCGTAGTTCGGGAACTCGCCGTCGATGAGGCGCGTGGTGATCTCACCTTTATCGCCGGTGAAGCGCGCGTCGCGTTCTGAGAGCACGACCTGCATCTCGCCGTCGGTGAGCAGGCGTTGCACCTCGCCGAGTGCCTTCGCGCTCACGAGCACGTGCTGACCCTCGGCCAACATGCTCACGCCTTCGAGGTCGCGCACCGCGAGCCGATACGAGTCGGTCGCTACCAGCCGGAGGCCGTTCTGGCGGGCCGTGAGGAGCACCCCGGTGAGGATCGGGCGGGCATCGTCACGCGACGCGGCGGGGATCACTCCTCGCAGGGCCTCGGCGAGCGGCGCGGCATCGACGGTGATCGCAGACCCGGCCGGGTCGGGGAGATGTGGGAAGTCGTCGAGTGGGAGCAGGCGGAGCGTGTAGCTCGCTCGGCCACCCTGGATCGTGGCGCTGTCGTCGTCGCCCGTCTCGACCGTGACCGAACCCGGCTCGAGCTTCGCCACGATGTCGTTGAACAGCTTCGCCGGCAGGACC
>JBBRHS010000289.1:0-4355 GCA_038222385.1 Acidimicrobiia bacterium | reverse complement strand
GTCGATATCGCCTCGAATCATCGCCGTCACTGGAATCTCCGCCTTGGGCTGCTTTGGATGGTCTGAGATGACCGTAATCGTGCCTTTGAACTCGCCGATGGGAGCGCCTGCGCCCGCGCCGTCGAGGGTGTCGTCGACGACGAGGTACCGGTCGTCGGCGAAGAGGAACCGGCGCGATACGTCGGCTGCGCGGGCCGTCGACGCCCCGTAGCGGGCCGTGACCCGTGCCCCGTCGAGGAAGCTGGTGTCGAAGGTGTCGGAGATCGTGGCCTGACCGTCGACGTTCGGAGAGCCGGCGGGGTCGGAGGCCCACTGGATCGACGGTACGAACGGGTCTTCGGGACCCTTGCCGTCGACGAGCACGATGTTGTGGTCGGTCGCCTTGTTGACCAGGCCGCGGGTCGGGAAGGTCAGGTACCCCGGGTCGAGCAGGAGGCGCTCGCCGAACGCATAGAGCATGAAGCTCCCTGAGTCGGGGTGCTCGTGCGCGGCCGACGCGACGCGGCCGAGACCCTCGCGGTCGCGGCCGAGTTCGGCGGCCGCACCGTGCTCGCCGAGGACGACGCTGTGCACGGCGTCGGGTCCCCAGTCGCTGCGGAAGATCGCGTTACCGGCCTCGGTGTAGAACGCGGTCGGCGAGCCCGACGGTGGCGCCGGGGTGACAGCGGTGTCGTCGTAGGCCACGATCGCGTCGGCCGCGAGGCTGATGCTCCCCTCGGTGTCGTACGGCGTGACCGCGTTGGCCCACCGCCATGCGAAGGCGCCGGCCTCGGGGCTGTCCTGGGCGAGCACACCGAAGTAGTAGGTACGGCCCGGGTTGCCGTCGTCGACGGGCGCCATCGAGCCGTCGGGCAGGGTCATGTCGAGCATCCACCGTTGGGTGGCCTGGTAGGAGGGGTGGCGGTAGAGCGACGGGATCGTGGTGCCGCCGATCGTGACCGAGCGGCCGTCGGTGAGTCGGTCCCATGCCCGGAGGAACGGGAGGAGGTTCTGTGCGCCGTAGCGCTGGTAGTACGGGCCTTCGCCGTAGCCGCCGTCGCCCGTCCCGTAGAGCCAATTCTCGACCAGGTCGACCTGGTCGATGCCGAACTCGAGCCACGCCGCGGGGTCGTAGTAGCCGTTGGGGTCGGTCGCCGGAACCGGCCGGTACTCGGCGAGCACGATCCCGGCCACACCGAGCGCAGCGGCCGACTTCGAGCGGTGGTTGTTCGGCAGCACGGTCGTGTAGTTCGAAGCGAGCGACGGAGTCTTGAAGTCACGGTAGAGGGCACCGGCGAGCACCGCGAGCGACGTGCGGATCGGCTGGTCGTTCGCACCGAGCAGGTAGCCGGCGCCGACGAGCGTGTCGTACGCGGTGGCCCACTGGAGCAGCTCTTCGCTGGTGTTGATGTCTCGGTCGGTTCCACCGAGTGGAGGTGGCACCTCGAGCCGACTCTGGGTGTACATCGACAGGAGCAGCTGCCGGGCGCGGTCGCCGACGGCCTGGCGCGACGCGGCGTCGGGGAACGGGACCACGGCGCCGCCGACGACCGTGTAGCCGACCGCGTACTGGAACGCGAGCTCCTTGGCCGCTCGTGACTTGATCCGCTCGGCTGCGATCGAGTGGTCGTCGAGCGCGACACCGTCGGCCGATCGGCCGTTGTTGAACGACTGTGTGTAGAGCGAGCGGTACGGCTCGCGGTCGAGCCTCGACACGACGGTCGCGACGTCGCCCGGCCGCATGACGATCCGTGGGCGGCTCAGGTCGATCCCGTCGAGCACGGCGCCGGGAGGGCCCGGCGTCGGGATGATGAACGCGCACGACGCCGCGACCAGCGCGACGACAGCCACGACGACGACACCGACACCACGCGTTCGCATCCGCCCCCCGGCCACGGAGGGTGACGGTACTCGACGGTGACGACGGCGTCAGGCCCCGCCCGTCTGCTCGACGAGGTCACCGGGTCACGCGGGGAGCGCGAGCCGATCGAGCCGCCGGGCGCAGTCGGCGAGGAGCTCCCGGTCGGCTTCGGCGTGCTCGCGGCGGGGTGCGAGCGGGTGGATCGTGGCGTGGGGGAGGCCACCGGTGAGGTGGAGGAACACGGCGGCGGAGTGCTTGTACGCCGGGACCGGGGCCCGGAAGCCCACGTTGCCGAGATGTTGGAGCGCATCGTTCCAGGCGAGGAAGTCGAGCGAACCGTCGGCGAACGCACGGTCGCGGGCTGCGAACGCCTCGGGAGCGAACGTCGAGAGGCCGAGCAGATAGTCGCTGCCGTAGGCGACCATGTCGATCGCGAGGTCGTTGCCGGTGTACACCCGGAACTCGGGCCGGTCGCGGTCGCGCGCCGCGAGGCGACGCAGTTCGGTCGCCCGGTCGAGCGACGAGTGCTTCGCCCCGACGATCGGAGCGATGTCGAGGATCCGGGCGTACCCGTCGTCGTCCCAGATCTCTCCGTGCGCGGCGAACATCGACCCGAGCTCGAACGCGAGCGCTTCCTCGCAGCCGGCGATGATCTCGGTGTACGCACTGGCGAGATCGACCGGTGCGAGGCCGTGCAGCGCACGGCTCTGCACGATCACCGGGATCCCACCGCGGGCCGTGATCTCGTCGATGCCCGTGTGGTAGCTCGGGATCGGATCGGTAGCCGTCGGATCAGCGATCGCGGCGGCGTAGAACCGGGCGCCGGGCCCGAGCGTCGCGCGCGTCGCGTCGATCACCGCGAGCCGTTCAGCAGGAGTGAGGAGATTGCCGAACCCGGTGTCCATGTTCACCGCGACATCCAGGCCGGCAGCGTTCGTGCGCGAGACGTGGGTGGCGAATGCGTCGAAGTCGATCGCGCCGTCGGGCGTGAACGGGAGGAGCGTCGCCGAGATCCCGTGCAGGGTCCGCGATCCGCGATCCAGCCGTGCGAACGCGGCCGTGAGGTCACTCATGCTCTCGCGGTTCTGGCTCGGCGCTTGATCTGGAGGAGCTCGGTGCGTTCGGGGCGGTCGCGGTAAAAGGGGTCGAGTGGGAAGCAGCCCGAGATCATCCCGTGGCGGGGCGCGGTGGTGCAGTCGCTGAAGGTCCGACACACCTGCTCCGGATCCGGGGCGCTCCCGGCCAGCACGTCGGCGGCGAACGTCGGGTACGAGAGCATCATGCGTCCGAGACCGACCGCGTCGAACCACCCGTCTCGCACACACGCCTGGGCCACGTGGGGCAGGTACTCCTGGAGATAGGTCCACCCCGACGAGACCACCGTGAGCTCCGGCGCCGCCGCCTTCACGTCGCGCGCCGCGTGCAACAGTCGGGCGACGCCGCACAGGGGGTCTTCGGGTGGCGCGTAGCCGTCGGACGGAGGGAACGCGGCCGGCCGTTGCGCGTGCGGGACGTAGTAGGGGCTTCCTCCGGTCACGTTCACCATCGTGACCCCGAGCGCGGCGAGGCGGCGAACGAGCGCGCGTGGCTCGTCGACGTCGTCGACGCCGAAGCCGCCGTACGGCGCGAGATCGAACGACGACACGCGGACGCCGATGGGGAACCCCGGTGCCGCGGTCTGCACCGCGTCGACGACCGCTTCGAGCAGGCGCGTCCGGTCGGCGAGGGTGGGCCCGCCGTACCGGCCTGGACGCGTGCGGGCGGCGAGGAACTCGTGCAGGAGGTAGCCGTGGCAGTGCTTCACGTCGACGAAGGCGAAACCCTGGTCGTGCGCCAGCGCCGCGGCCCGGGCGAACGCGGCGACGATCCCGTCGACCTCGTCGTCGGTGAGCACGGCATCGGGGTCGTCGATCCCCGCGCGTTCGTCGAGCGCGCGGTGACGGAACGCGGAGCGGCGGCGCCGATGGGCCCACCGTCCGCTGTGGGTGAGCTGGAGTCCGATCAGCGGTTTCGTGCCCAGGACCGGCTCCGCGGCCGCGACCAGTGCCGCGCGGAGGCCACCGATCGCAGCGGCGGTGGTGTCGTCGAGCAGCAGTTGACGGGGGTTCGCCCGACCGCCCTCGGTCACCGCAACGGCTTCGCCACCCCACACCCAGCCCGCACCGGATCGACCGAAGCGCTCCCACCGCCGGGTGACCAGCTCGGTCGGGGCGCCGTCGGGCCCGGCGTCCCAGCCCTCCATGGGTTGCACCACCCACCGGTTCACGGGTCCCAGTGCGAGCGGCTGCGCGAGGGGCGAACCCTCGGCTGTGCTCAGTGCCGCGTCGTCGCACGGAAGATCCAGGTCGAGCTCGGCGAGACGAGCGCGAAACGCGTTCACGTCGCGCAGCGACTTGATCCTGGGGAACCGCACGCCCTCCATGGTGCGCTCCGCTGCGTCGCCTCGATCGCTCACCCGTTCGTCTCCCGCTCGGGCCCATCCGGCGACTCCGCTGCGCTCACGACCTCCATGGTG
>JBBRHS010000288.1:0-4363 GCA_038222385.1 Acidimicrobiia bacterium | reverse complement strand
GACGGGTCGGGGAGCCACCGGTAAGCTCCCTCGTCCATGGTGTACGCGGAGGAGCGGTTCACGCCCGAGGAGGAGGCTGTCCTCCGCCCGTACTTCACGAACCTCGACCGACCGGTCTACGCGGTCGTGAACCTCCCCGAGTTCGAGATGGGCGCGTTGTTCGCGCGGGACTCGCGCAGCCCGAAGAGCCTCCGTCGGCTGTTCCTCGACGAGTTCGTCGGCGATCTCGATCTCACCGGCGATCTCACCGTCGACGCGACCGTAGGCCTCAAGCGGGCGGAGGAGCTCTACGACCGCGTGTTCCTGGAGTACGGCGACGACTCCGTCGCGCAGCTCGGTGGTGTGCACCTGGCGTGCGAGCAGGCGTCGAACATGCTCACGAAGGTCCTGGAGTGGGGCCGGATCATGTCCTACATGGAGCAGTCGACGCGGTACATCCCCTACGACGCGCGACTCGCGGGTCGGTACCGGTACTACCGCGATCCCGATGTGGTCGGCTCGCCACTCGGTGCGCGCTACGTCAGCGACATGGACGCGCTGTTCGACACGTACGTCTCGCTGCAGCCCCAGATGCTCGACTGGGCACGCGAGCGGTACCCGAAGCACACCGACGACTCCGACTTCGTCTACAAGCAGAGCATCAAGGCGAAGGCGTGCGACGCGGTTCGCGGGATCCTCCCGGCCGCGACGCTGTCGAACGTCGGCATCTACGGCTCCGGCCAGGCCTTCGAGGCGTTGCTGTTGCGCATGCGCGCGCATCCGCTGCCTGAAGCGCACGCGTACGCGCAGATCATGCTCGAGGAACTGCGCAAGGTCATCCCGTCGTTCGTCGCCCGGGTCGACCGACCCGATCGTGGCGGCGCCTGGACCGACTACCTCGAGGACACCCGCACCGAGACGGAATCAGTGGTCGGGCGGCTCTTCGGCGACGCCGAACCCGAGCCCCGCCCGGCCGTGGTGCTCACGGATTTCGACCCCGAGGGCGAAGACAAGGTCCTCGCCGCGATCTGCTACCCGGTCACCCAACTGCCCGAGGACCAGGTCCTGGCCCGGGTCCGTCGACTCTCCACCGACGACCGCGTCGCGCTGCTCCGGGCCGCGGTCGGCGATCGCGAGAACCGCCGCCACCGGCCCGGCCGCGCGTTCGAACGCACGGGATACCGCTTCGACGTGCTCGCCGACTACGGCGCGTTCCGCGATCTCCAACGTCACCGCATGCTCACGATCGAATGGCAGGGACTGTCACCGCGCCACGGGTACGACACGCCCGAGGCCGTTGTCGAAGCCGGCGTCGACACGGAGTTCAACGAGGCGATGACACGTTCGGCCGAGCTCTACGACACACTGACGCCAGATTTCCGCGAGCAATCTCCCTACGCGGTCGCGCTCGCATACCGCATCCGTTTCGTGATGCAGATGAACGCGCGAGAGGCGATGCACGTACTCGAGCTGCGGAGCTCGCCGCAGGGACATCCCGCGTACCGGCGTGTCGTCCAGGAGATGCACCGCCTGATCGCCGAAGAAGCCGGACACCGTGCGATCGCCGCGGCGATGCGTCACGTCGACCACGCGACGTACGACCTCGAACGCCTCGAGTCAGAACGCGCGGCGGAACGTCGTCGGGCGGCGCGGTGACACAACTTTTTTCCGCGCATCGCTGACCAGGATCGATGCGCGGTGCATGCAGGTCACCGGCAGTGTGTCTCGCGCGCTCCCGCTTGACAGCACCCCTCCCCATCGGGCGAAATGGCACCCGTCCCTGCACTTCCGGTCCTTCTGGTTCGGGAGCCGTCGGAAGGGGTCAGCGGGCCGACGGGGGGTTCAGGAGACCCAGTAGAGAACGCTGGAATAACCCCGCCGCGCGGAGTGGCGCGGGCCAAACAGTGGCCCCAACGGTCTCCTGAACCACCCAGCTCGTCCCGTCCGCGGGCCTGAACGAGGCCCGCGGGCCGGGCGGGGAATGCGCAGCCCTCCGCAGTGGTTCGGTGGGTTCCGCGCGGGGTTATACTCCGCGCCCCCGAGGGCCCGAGCTGGGTGCAAGGGACCCCTCGAACCCCCCGACCCCCGAGCCAGTGAGCGCATGAGCGACGAAGATTTCGACGACGAACCCGATATCGCAGACGAGGCCGAAGGCGAAGAGCTCGAGCTCGACGACGACGTCCTGGCCGACGACGTGCTCGTCGACGACGCCGACGTCGAGGCCGTGGTCGACGACGCCGACGAGGTCGACGAGGTCGTCGGTGTCGCCGACGCGGTTGTGGCCGCACCGGCGGCCAAAGGCGCCAAGGCAGCCGCGAAGCGCGGTGCCGACGAAGACGACGACGACGTGGTCGACCTCGAGGAGGAGCACCACCCCGACGACATCGAGGACCCCCTCGACGTGCTCCTCAAGGAGAAGACGGTCGCCGAGCGGCTCGACGAAGACGAGCTCGACGACGAGCTCGAAGACGGGGAGCCCGACGACAGGGGATCGAACCGGATCACGCCCCGACGGGCCGACGAGTTCCTCTGCTCCTCGTGCTTCCTCGTGCTCCCCCTGAGCCAGCTCGCCGACGAGAAGCGGCAGCTCTGCCGCGACTGCGTGTAGCGCCCGTTCCGACGGATCTCATGCCTGCAGCCGACCCGGAGGCCGAACCCTCCCCGGGGGCCCGGACCATCCTCCGGCGGACTCCCGCGTGGTGGGCCCGGTTCGCAGCCGCGCTCGCATCGGGCCTGCTGCTCGCGCTGGCGTTCCCGCCGTTCGATGTCGGCCCGCTCGCGCTCGTCGCCCTCGTCCCGCTCCTGTGGGCCTGGCACGACGCCGGACCCGGCCGCGCCGCCCTGTACGGCTTCGCCGCGGGCATCGTCTTCTTCGGCATCACTTTGTCGTGGACGAGCAACGTGGGGCTTGTCGCCGCGATCGCGCTCACCATCGCGCAGGCCGCCTTCTGGGCCCTCGCGGGAGCTGTCGTCGGGGGGTTCTGTCGCCTCGGGATCCGCGCACCGTGGATCACCGCAGCCGCCTGGGTCGTGGTCGAGGCCGCCCGTGGTCGGTATCCCCTCGGCGGCATGGCCTGGGCCGAAGCGGGGATGGCGCTGCACGACGTGTCGCCGGCACGGGCCCTGGCCACCTTCGGCGGCGTTCCCCTCGTGTCCTTCCTCGTGGTGGCGCTCAACGCGTTCCTGCTCGACGCGGCACTCGCCGGACGGGCGCGGGCGCCACGGCCCCTCGTCGCCGCCGGAGCCGGGATCCTCGCGGTACTGCTGATCACAGGAGCGGCGGTGACCTGGCGCTTCGACCCTCGCCCCAACGGCGCGGTCCGGTACGCGCTGATCCAGGGGAACGACCAGGACCGACGACTGACCCAGGCCGAGATCGACTCCAACTACCTGACCAACAAGCACCTCGCGCTCGCCGGAGAACTCGAGGGGGACTACGACCTCATCGTGTTCCCCGAATCCGCGCTGGAGACCGATCCCGAAGCCGATCCGGCGCTCCACCAGCGCATCATCGAGATCGCCCGCCAACACGACAGTTCGGTGCTCGTCAATGCGCTCACCTACGGCGACGACGGCAAGCAGTTCAACACCAATCGCCTCTACAGCCCGACCGGTCGACTCGTCGGTTCCTACTCCAAGCAACACCTCGTGCCGTTCGGCGAGTACGTGCCGTGGGGTGGCTGGCCCCGCGAGGTCATCCCCGCCCTCGCGGCTCAGGTCGCCACCGACATCACACCGGGTGACCGGACCGTCGTCTTCGACATACCTTCGCACCGGGTGGGCACGGTCATCTGCTTCGAATCGGCGTTCTCGCCGCTCGTCCGATCCAGCGTGCGCGACGGCGCCGATCTCCTCGTGGTGTCGACGAACAACCGCTCCTACCGGCGGTCAGCGCTGTCGACCCAGCACCTCGCCACCAGTCAGATGCGGGCGGCGGAGACGGCCCGGCCCATGCTGCACGCCGCGATCTCCGGGATCACCGGCGTGATCGACGCGTCGGGTCGCGTCGTGCAGACGAACCCCCTCTTCGAGAACGCGGTCGTCGAGGGCCGGATCACCACGATGACCGGTGAGACGCCCTATGTCCGGTTCGGCGACTGGATGGTGTGGGGGAGCGCGATCCTCCTCGTGGGGGCCGCCGCGACGGGCGTGGCTCGCCGTAGACTGGGCCGTCGCACGGCGGTCACCGGCGCTTTCGCCGACCCGGCCGACCCCCTCGAGGAGCAGAGCGTGAGCGCGTCGTGAGTGAGCAGTCGCCGGTGGAGCGGGCCCTCGACGTGGTCGTGTACGCGCCCCTCGGGGTCGCCCTCTTCGCGCGTGACGCGCTCCCCGGCATCGCGGGCATGTTCGTCGCCCGGGGCCGGTCCGAGATCGATCAGCGCCG
>JBBRHS010000287.1:0-4388 GCA_038222385.1 Acidimicrobiia bacterium | reverse complement strand
CTCGAGACCGCCGACCGAGATGTACTTCCCGTCGGCGGTCTCGTAGGTGTCGTAGAAGGGCGCGCCGGTGTCGAGCACGTTGGTGCCGAACTCCCCCCAGATGCCGAGGGCCTGGAAGCCCCACATCATCGCCATCAATGCGGCCGAGCCGTCGACCATCGCCGCGTCGATCACCTGACCCTTGCCGGAGCGACCTGACTCCACGAGACCGCAGGCGATCCCGAACGCCATCAGCATCCCGCCGCCGCCGAAGTCGCCGACCACGTTGATCGGCGGGGTGGGCTTCGAACCGGCCCGACCGAAGTGCGCGAGGGCACCGGCGAGCGCGATGTAGTTGATGTCGTGCCCGGCGGCCTGGGCGTAGGGACCGTCCTGGCCCCAGCCGGTCATGCGGCCGTAGACGAGCTTGGGATTGCGGGCGAGGCACGCGTCGGGGCCGATGTTCAGCCGCTCCGCGACTCCGGGCCGGAAGCCCTCGATGAGCGCGTCAGCCTGCTCGACGAGCTTGAGCACGGTCTCGACCCCCTCGGGCTGCTTGAGATCGACCCCAATCGACCGGCGACCCCGGTTGAGGATCTCGAGGTTCGGGCGGTCGAAGTTGCCGCTGACCGATTGGGCCCGGTCGACGCGCACGATCTCGGCGCCCATGTCGGCGAGCATCATCGCCGCGAAGGGGCCTGGTCCGATCCCTGCGATCTCGATGATCTTCACGCCTTGCAACGGTCCCGACACGTCGACTCCTCAGGAGATGCTCACTCGCTTGGACCCGTCGACGATACGCGGCCGGTGACGTGATCGTCAGATTGCCACCGACTCCTCGAGCGCCCCTTCGACGAACACCGGGAGCGTGACCACCCCGAGCGCCGGCCAGAAGTGTCCACGGACGAGCCGGGCCGGCCGCCGGAACGCAGCCACGACACCAGCGCGAGCGCCTCACTGCCGGGATCGCCCACGCGGCGTGCACGATGTCCCGCGCGCGGATTGGCTCGTCAGGCCCGCATCGAGGAGGTCACGGGGCGTCGGTCCGTTTGGGGTAGCGCGCCGCGAGCCGGTCGGCGAGTTGCACCTCGACGAGCCCGACGCCCGACGCCACGAGCATCCCGAACAAGGCGTGCGCGATGACCGACTCCACGATCGGCGCGCCCTGGGCGACCCGTCCGACCCATTCCTCGATCGTCTCCTCGAGCATGAGCGGGACCGTCGCGAGGCAGAACGTGAGCCAGAAGTGCTTGCGCACCAACCCGGCCGACCGCCGCATCGCCGCCCGCACGCCGAGGTCCTCGCTCGTCAGGAGCGGACCCACGAGCGCGAACAGGTTCATGATGATCAAGCCCGGAATGACCAGCGCGATGAAGCCGCCGACGATCGCGAGGGCGACGAGGATGTCGGCGCCGAGGATCCGCCCGTACGGGAGGGTGCGGATGATGTGTCCGACCGACTCCTCCTCGTGGAGGCGGCGCTCGTCGCCGATCAACCGGTCGAGCAACGCGGGATACGCAACCGATCCTGCTGCCGCGAAGAGCGCGCCGGCGAGCACCAGCACCACAGTGAGCCGATCGCTCCCTCCGCCGGGCTCGACGTCGACCCTCGCCTCGAGCACGCCGAGCACCCCGAACACCAACATCGCGGTCACGAGCACTCGTACGGGCTCGCGTCGGAAGCTCGCGAAGGCTCCTGCGAGCACGTCGCGCGCCCGGATCGAATCCGCCTCCATGGTCGAATCCACTAGGGGAACGCGAGGGCGAGGCCCGGTCGGGGCCACGGGAGCGACGCGAGCTTGCCGGTCGCCGACAGAGTGACGAACGCGGTGCGCAGGTCGTCGCCGCCGAAGCAGACGTTCGTGACGAGCGGGTCGGGCAACGACACCTGTTCGACCGTCGCGCCGTCGGGCGAGATCACGGTGAGTCCGGCGTTGTGGGCGAGCGTGCCGACGACGACGGTGCCGGCACTGTCGACCGCGAGAGAGTCGAACAGTTGGAAGTTCCCGGCGCCGAACAACAGGTTCCCGCCGTGCTCGGACGCAGGGTTGAGCTTCTCGACGCGACCCGGTCCGGCGACGCCCCACTCGAAGACGCGCCCGGTGTGGGTCTCGGCGACGTAGAGGCGACTGCCGTCGGGCGAGAGTCCGATGCCGTTCGGGGCGTCGAGCGGGTAGATCACCTCGTCGATCGTCGAGCCGTCGGGCTGCGCGTAATACACACCGCCGTGGGTCTTCGAGCGCGCGTGGATCTTGCCGTGGTCGGTGAACCACATCCCGCCGTCGACGTCGAACACGAGATCGTTCGGTCCCCAGAGGGGATTCCCGGCGCACTCGGTGTAGAGCACCGTGACCGCGCCGGTCTCGAGGTCGATCCGCTCGATGCGCCCTCCCGAGTAGTCGTCGGGCTGGCGGAGCGCGGTGATCACGAAGCCCATCAGCTCGTGGAACGCCCAGCCCCCGCTGTTGCACACGTAGCCCGCGCCGTCGGGGCCGACGGCGAGACCGTTCGGACTCCCGCCCGGCTCGGCGATCGTCTCGACCCGCCCGTCGGGATGCACCCGGTCGACCGTCCGGCGCCGCAGCTCGACGCACAGCACGGTGCCGTCGGGCATCCACACCGGCCCCTCGGGGAACCCCAGGCCAGTCGCGATCTCGGTGATCTCCGCCATCTCGGCATTCGAGCCGCGGGCTTGCCCTGCGCGCAAGGACCGAGTCGAATGCGGCCCATGAAGCTGCGCCTGGACCCGGCCGACGAGTACACCCACCCGCTCGAGGAAGCCACCAACTTCAACGAGAGCATGTACTTCAACGTGTTCGACCCGAACGATCGGATCGGCGGCTTCTGCCGCCTCGGCAACCGGGCCAACGAGGGCTACGCCGAGATGACCACGTGCCTCTACCTGCCCGACGGACGGGTCGGGTTCATGTTCAGCCGACCGGAGATCACCACCAACGACACCTTCGACGCCGGAGGCATGCGCTTCGAGGTGATCGAGCCGTTCGAGGCACTGCGCGTGTCGTACCGGGGCAAGGTCGTGTTGCTCGACGAGCCGATCCAGATGGCGAACCCCCGCAAGGCGTTCACCGAGAACCCGTGGGTCGACAGCACGGTGGAGCTCGAGTACCGGGGGCTCGTTCCCGCGTTCGGAGGCGAGCCGGTGAACGACGATGGCTCGCCCCTCGCCGAGGATCTCTCCGGCGGGTTCGCCCGCGGGCACTACGAGCAACACGTCGGCGCGCGCGGCGTGATCTCCGTGGGCGACGAGGAGTGGGAGATCGACGGCTTCGGCCTGCGCGACCACTCGTGGGGTCCTCGCTTCTGGCAGGCCCCGTTCTGGTACCGGTGGCTCACCATCAACTTCGGTGACGACGCCGGTTTCGTGCTGTCGATCATCGCCAACCGCGAAGGTGGTCGCCGCATCGGTGGCGTCGTCTACGAGCGCGGTGCGTACCGCCACCTCGATTCCTGCGAGATCGACACCGACTGGGAAGGCCCCGACTCGTACCACCGCGAGATCCGCGCCATCGCGCGTGCGGGCGACGACACCTACGAGATCGAGGGCACGGTGCTGAACCTCATCCCGCTGCGGAACCGGCGAACGAGTCCGGAGGGCGAGCAGCTCGTCACCCGGATCTCCGAGGGCATGACGGAATGGCGGTGGAACGGCCGCATCGGATACGGCCTCTCCGAGTACCTCGACCAGATCGTCGACGGCCAACCCGTCGGCGTCGCCGGCTGAGCGGGTCCGGACCGGACCGGCGGGGCGAGCGGAGGACGTCGTGCAGATCGAGGAGCAGAACGACGGATCCCGGCTGACGCTGCGGATCGTGTGCCCCGGCCTACGACCCGAAGAGGTCTCGATCGTCGTCGACGGTGGACGGGTCCGGGTCCGGGCGGACCACACCGTCGACACCGGCTCGGGTTCGTCGCGGCAGCGCTCGTCGAGCGTCGTGGCCCACGCGGCAACGGTTCCGGCCGGCACCACCCCGGGCGACGTGTCGGCCTGGCTCGACGACGGCGTCCTCGACATCCGGGTGCCCGGGGTCCTCGGCGGCGGTGACGCCGTCGCGATCCCAGTCGAGGGGCCCTGAACGACCCGTCCGAGGACCGCTGCAACGAAACCCACCCGCTGAGCGTCGATGGAGTGTGGTGGAACATCTGGTGGTCCGGGAACCGATTCATCCGGCGCTCGGCATCGGCGCGCGGCCCTCGAGCACCACTGGGTCGGTCGACGCCGCGCTGGTAGATCCGGCCGACTCCGGGCCCGGGTCGTACGAAGACTGCTATCGCGAGCAGTTCCGCCCCTTGGTGCGGCTCGCGTTCCTGCTCACCGGGTCGGCCGAGACCGCCCAAGACGTGGTGCAGGACGCGTTCGTTCACCTCCACCGACGCTGGAAGTCGGTGGAA
>JBBRHS010000286.1:0-4390 GCA_038222385.1 Acidimicrobiia bacterium | reverse complement strand
GACGCGGCCGTGTACGTGAACGGCATCACGATGATCACCGACGCGGGCTACGTCAGCTCCGGGGTCTCCGGCTCCTTCGGGCCCGCCAAGGAAGCCGTCGACTTCCTCGTCTCGTTGTAGAACCGCGTGTCACGCCTCACGACGTCAGTCGGAGTGATGCTGCACCCTTGGTCGAACGACGCGTTGCCGGCCTGCGCGTCAGGTCGCGAACGCGCGCTCGACGAGCTCGTGGAACGACTCGAGCGGGTACCACTCGTCGGAGCCGGCGGTGCTCGCCGCGTCGAGGGTCTGGAACGAGAGCACGAGTCCGCTGAACAGTCGGCTCAGCGCTTCGGGATCCCCTGCGCGCAGCGCACCCGACTGCTGACCGCGGGAGAAGACCTCCGCCTGGAGGGTCATCGCCCGCTGGTAGTCGCTCCCGATCCGCACGTCGACGGGCGTGTCGGCGGCGAGGCGCGTCACGTTCGCGTAGCGCAGCGACAGCCGCCCGAAGTGCGGATGCTTGCGGAAGAACCCGATCTCGACGTCGACCATGCGGTGCAGCTGCTCGGCCGGTGGCGCACTCCCGGTGAGGACGCCCTCCATCTCGGCGAGGAGCTCGTCGCCGCGTCGGGCGAAGATCTGGCGGAAGAGATCGTCCTTGCTCTCGAAGAACGAATAGACGGAGCCGACGGAGAACTCCGCGAGCTCGGCGATCTGCTTGAGCGTGGTCTCGTGGAAGCCCTTGCGTCCGAACACCTCCTCGGCCGCGTCGAGGAGCTGCTGACGACTGAGGTCCTGGTGCTGCAGGCGCCGCTGCAACCGGCGTCCGCTCGTCGTCGTACTCGCCGCCCGCTTCGCCATCCCCCCCAGCCTACGGGGTGCGCGCGGGCGGACCGCCGTAGGATGCCCGGCCGTGGCTGGCACGATCGTCCTCGTCCACGGTGGCACCGTGACGTCCCGGATGTGGGACGACGTGCGGGAGCACCTGGTGACCCCGGCGATCGCACCCGACCTCCCGGGCCGCCGGTACCGGCCCGCCGATCTCGGTACCACCACGCGTCAGGACTGGATCGATGCCGTCGCCGCCGAGGTGATCGACGCCGAGCTCGACCCGGTCGTGCTGGTCGGCCACTCATCCGGTGGTTACGTGATCCCCGGGGTCGCCACGCTGATCCCCGACCGGGTCGCGCATCTGGTGTTCATTGCCTCCACGGTGCCGAGCGAGGGCAAGCGCCCGGTCGACTTCCTGAAGCCGAAGCTCACGCAGATCGCGCTCGACGGCGAAGCGGAGATGCGGGCCGGGGCCGCGGGCCGCACGCTCGGCGGACTGCTCCCCGGGGAGCCGCCGATCGAGACGGACCTCGAGATCGTGGAGAACGAGGGCCGGCTGGGTCTCGAGGCACCGGGCCCGCTGTTCGAGCCGTTCACCTGGGCCGGCTTCCCGCGCGACGTCCCGCGCACGTTCATCCGCTGCACCGAGGACCGGGTCGTCACACCGGAGCTCGTCGAACGGATGCTCGAGAACATGGGTGGCGCGGAACTGGTCGACATCGATGCCGGCCACGACGCAGCGGCGTCGGAGCCGGTCGCCGTGGCGCACCTGCTCGACTCCATCGCCGCCGCCTGACCGCACCCTCGGACCAGTTCCTGTACCTGACCGCCGAGAGAAAGCAGTAGAGCATGGCCGACGACAGCGAGCACACCTACGCCGAGCGCATGTTCCCCGCGCCGGTCGACCACGGCATCGCCCGGCCCGACCGCGCGGTGTCGAGTGTGCCGGCCGGGACGAGCTCGTACCTCGAAGGTGCCGGCGGTGCCGGCAAGGCCTGGTACGAGGGTGGCGGTGGCCTCGGCGAGAAGGCGGTGCAGGAGATCGTCATCTACCCGCCGACCGGTGGCCTGAAGACCCAGGGCGACCCGTGGGAGCCGGTGAAGATCGGCATCCTCGTCGACATGGACCTGGGCCAACTGCTCGCCGACTGGCTCGACCCGACGATCCTCGCGATCGAAGACGCGATGAACGAAGGGGTCTGGGGCCGCAGTCCGATCGCGTTGATCACCGCCGACGCGCGCGGGCTTCCCCGGGAGAACTACCGCAAGGTCATCGCCGGCTACGAGTGGCTCGTCGAGCAGGGCTGCGTCGTGATCCTCGGGCCGATGATCTCCGACAACTCGCTCGCGCTCCAGGACACGGTCAACCGCACCGGCGTGCCGGTGATCGGCTGGACCGGTGCGCACAAGTTCTCGAGCGACTACTGCTTCACGATCGCGAACGGCGACATCCCGACCGAAGGCGTGATCTGCGCGAACTGGTTCCGCCAGCGTGGTATCGAGCGCGTCGGCCTCTTCTGGGAGGCGGGCTCGTCGGGCGGCGACTACGCCGAGTACTTCCGCCAGACCGCGCTACGACTCGGCATCACCGTGACGCGCGAGGTGATGCTCGAACCGAACCCTCGCAACCTCGAGCAGAACCTCCGAGAGATGCGCGATGCCGGAACCCAGGGCGTGTACTACGGCGGATACGGCTACGCGACGTTCCACTTCGCCGAGGCTTTCCGGGCCCTCAGCTGGGATCCGCCGCGCATCATGGGAACCGCGTTCATGTTCTATTCGAACTCGAACGAATGGGCCGCCGGCCTCGAGGGCTGGCACGGCATCGACCAGCTCGGTGAAGACGGCACCAATCCGAACTACGAGGCGATGTGCGCACGGTTCGAGGCCCGCTTCGGACGGGAGACCCGCAACGTGGTCGTCGCGCTCGCCTACGACACCGCGCGGGCGGCGATCCACGGGATCGCGAACGCGAAGTACCCGGTGCCGGGGGAGGTACGCGACGGCCTCGAACGGATCCGGTGGATGCCGGCGGTGAACGGTGGTCCCGCCACCTACATCCAGTTCGGGCCGTCGGACCACAAGGGTTACAAGGGCGACTTCCTCACGGTGCGCGAGCTGCGCGACGGCGAGCTCCGCTTCGACGGCTACTTCCGGCCGGAGTGGCCGTCGAACACCGAGAGCCCGATCCTGGGAGGCGACCGATGAAGCAGCTCGACGGACGGGCGCGGTCGTCGCCGGCGGCGCGAGCGGCATCGGCCTCCGGAAGTTCGTTGCGTTCTGGGTCGCATACGACCAGAAGTGCACGAACTCGGGATGGTTGGTCGGTGACCGCCGTTGTCGACCGACCGGCCGCGGTCACCCGCGACCGACATCCACCCGGTAGGCGTCGACGATCGGGCGGAGCTCGGCGGGGGTGGAGCCGTGGAGGATGACGCCGTCGCAGCCCAGGTCGAACTGGTTGCGGATCGCGGCAACGCACGCCCGGGGGGTGCCGGTCGCGCTGGCGCTCAGCCATTCGTCGGGGATGAGGGTTGCGGCGTGCTCGAGCTCGGCCGGGGTGCCGACGACGTCGAGGCCGGCGACGCTCTTGATGACGGGGTCGTCGAGGAACCGGTGGAGCACGTCGGGATCCCAGCCGTTGGTCCGTACGAGGAGTTCGCCGTATCCCTGGAGGTAGGTGCCGAGTCGCCCGACCGATTTCATCAGTCGGGCCGGCTCGTCGAGGTGATCGCCGATGGTCGCGAAGCAGGACCAGACCCTGACGTGGTCGGGATCGCGACCGGCTCGTTCGGCCGCGGTCTTCACGGTGCGGACGCACCGCGCGGTGGTCTCGTCGGTGAAGTAGGTGTGGAGGACGACGTCGTCGAAGCACCGTCCGCCGAGCGCGAGGGTGTCGGGACCGAACGCGACGATGCCCATCGGGAGATGCTCGTCGAGGCTCGAGTCGAGGTGCAGCAGGGGGTAGGAGCCGGCCGGGCCGTCGTGGTTGAAGATCACCTCGCCCCGGAAGAGGCGCCGCATGAGCGATGCCACGTCTTCCATCTGGGCCGTGGTGATCCGGTCGATGCCGTAGGCGTCCTGCAGCGCGGGGATCCCGCGACCGAGGCCGAGGGTGAACCGGCCGCCGGTGAGGCTCTGCATGGTTCGCGCGTACCCGGCGGTGACCATGAGGTGGCGGGTGTTGTGGTTCGTCGCCGCGGTGATGATGCGGATGCGCTCGCTCACCGCCCCGGCCGCACCGCTCAGCACGGCCGCTTCCTTCTTGTTGTACCGCTCCGAGATGAACGCGGCACCGAGACCGAGCGACTCGGCGTCGCGAACCTCGGCGATGAGGTCGCGGGACGTGTCGGGCTGACCGGCCAACAGGTAGCAGCCGAGCTCGTCGAGGACCGGAGTCATCGGCCGCCCGGTTGCGCCTTCGCCGTGACGGCGAGGGCGTGGAACGCACGACTCATCCCCGCCGACGCGCCCACGATCAGGACCTTCGCATCCTCGAGACTCATCAGAGTTGGTCGAGGGGGAGGCGGTCGGATGCTGCGGGCTGGCGGCCGATGCGCAGGGGTGCGAGCGGTGC
>JBBRHS010000285.1:0-4394 GCA_038222385.1 Acidimicrobiia bacterium | reverse complement strand
GCGACGTCGTGGTGGGAGCGCGCCTCGAGCTGGGCGGCTTCGCCCCGCCGCACGTCGTCGGACTTCGCCCCGAGGCGTTGCTCGGCCACCATCTCGACGAGACCCTGATCGGCGGGATGGGCCGCGAGCCACTCCGGCGTGTCCCACCCGAGTGCGTCGACGAGCGCCAACGCGTCGGTGGCGTAGTCGGCCATCGTGTACGGGCCGGGCGGGATCTCCGTGCGGCCCATGCCCCGCTGATCGTGGGCGACGACGTCGAACCGGGTCGCGAAGACGGAGACGATCGGCCCGCTCGTCGCGAGCGTCGAACCCGACCCGTTGCAGAACAGCAACGGAGACCCGGAACCCGACCGCTCGTAGTAGATCGAGATCCCGTTCGCCGTGATAGTCGGCATCGCGCAGACTCTGCAGTTTATGGCTGAGCGGGGTCGGCGGTAGCGCCGGTGAGGTGCGCGACCGTCGCGTCGGCGATCACGCTCCACTGCTCCGGGGTCGGCAGGTGGCCCATGTCGTCGAGTACCAGGAGTCGGGCCCCGGGGATCCCTGCTGCGAGGGATTCGGCGTGTGCGACCGGGAGGACCTGGTCGACGCCGCCGTGGACCACGAGCACGGGTGCGTCGATCTCACTCAGCGAGTCGAGTTCGGGAAACGCCGACCGGAATGCAGCGGCCTGGTGACGTTCGACGGCATCCGGGCGGAGCGGGGTCCGCGCCCGTGCGGCTTCGACGCGCGCGACGACCCAGGCCCGGTCGTCGTCGGAGGGTGAACCCATCGCCGCGAGGTGCGCCTCGACCGGGTCGGTGTCACCCTCGACGAAGAACTGGGGGCCGAATCCGGCATCGGGATCGGGACTCATCGCAGAGAGAAAGCAGAGCGACGCGAATCGCTCACGATGGCGCGTCGCGAGATCGATCGTGATGAAGCCTCCCATCGAGAGGCCCACGACGTGCGCGCGGTCGATCCCCGCCGCGTCGAGGACGACGATCACGTCGTCGGCCATGGCCGCGAGGTCGTACCCCTCCGACGCATCCGACGCGCCGGTGTCTCGAGGGTCGAATGCCAGGACCCGGAATCCGCCGGCCACGAGCGCGTCGCGGAACTCGGGAGGCCAGAGGTCACTCGAATCGCCCCGGCCGGGCACGAGCACGACCACCTCTGCACCGGGGGCGCCCGTCGCCTCCCACCAGAGACCCACTCCGTTGCTGTTCGCTCTCGGCACGAACGCAGCGTACCGACTGCGCGCGGCGCCGACGCGGCGTTCACCCGGGTCCGAAGGATCCCGTGGTCGGGTCGAACGGCGCGAGGTGCAGCAGTCGGCTCGCCGGGTAGCCGACCCCGGGGCCCCGGTACGCGGCGAAGGCAATGGCGGGACCCTGGTCGGTGAGGAAGAACTCGGCGCCGCCGGGGCCGACGGCTCCGTCGGTGGAGGTGCGGACGGGTCCGCGGTTCCGCTTCTCGCACGGACCGGCGGGGCCCGCGCAGGTCGCAAGCCCGATCGCGTACTGGTCGGTGTCCCAACGGTTGCCCGAGTAGGCCAGCACGAGGCCGGCGCCGGTGCGGAGGAACGACGGCGCCTCGACGTTGCCGCGCTCCCAGGGCTGGGTGGCCCGTAGGATGTCGGTCGCCGGCCCGGTGAGTGTGAGGTTCGTGAGGTCGAGTCGTTGGCTCCAGATGGTCGGCGGGCCCTCGCTCTTCCAGGTCAGCCAGGCCTTCCCGTCGGCGTCGACGAACGGGCTCGCGTCGATCGATCCCCCGAGATCGTGTTGGCAGACGAGGGGTCGACCCGAGAGGTCGAGGAACGGGCCCTGGGGAGCCGACGCCGCCGCGATCGAGGTGCACTGCAGGCCGGTCTCGCGATCGCGCGCGGTGTAGAACAGCGCGAAGCCGCCCGGGCGGGGAACGACCGCCGGCGCCCAGGTGAGGCCCCGCTGGGCCCAGGGGGCGGTCACGGGCAGGGCGTTGCCGACGATGGTCCAGCGAACGCGGTCGGGCGACGCGAGTACCTGCACGTCGCCGGCGCCGGCGTTCGTGGAGTACGCATACCAGAGACCCCCGACGCGGAGGACGAACGGGTCGGGGAAGTCGAACGGGAACGCCGCGGTCGTGCCGGCAGTCAACGCGGTCGAGCAGGCCGGTTGCGCCGCGCGCAGTGCAGCGACCGCGGCGCCCGAGTCGAAGTTGTGGATCGCGCTTCTGACGCCCCCGAGGCACTCGTCGAGCGCGGTGGCCTGAGCGTCGCTCGACGCGGTGCGGACCCGGGTACCGAACAAGCCCAGTGTCGTCGCCTGTAGCCCCGCATTCGTCGCTTCGAGGTTTACGGCGAAGGTGTCGCGCTCGGTCGTCCGGGTGGCCAGGTCGGCCTCGACGAGCTCGCGCTGTTCGGTTGCCCGGTCCAGCGCGCTGCGGGCGTCGGCCCGCTGTTCCCGGGATACGACCAGAGCTGCTTCGGCATCGTGTCGATCGTCTCGGGTGCGCCAGACCGATGCACCCGACACCGCGACCGTGAGTGTGAACACGGCGACCACGATCGCGACCACCAGCTGCCGGCGGGTCATCTTGCGGCGTCGCAATCGGAGCCGACCGCACGCAGCCGCGAGAGGGCGGTGTTCGTGTCACCGATCGAGAGCGCGTTCAACGCGCCTTCCACTCCCTCGAGGCAGCTCTGCAGCGCGCCGACGCGAGCTTCGAGCGCCTGGAGTCCCGAGGCTTCCCGGGTGAGGGTCTCCTTGGCCTCGTTGAGTTGCCCGGTGACCACGAACAACGAGAGGGCGACAGCGTCGCGGTCGGCGGTCCGAGCACGGAGATCCCTCTCGAGCGCGGCGATGGTTCGCAGCGTTGAGGTGCGGCGTGATTCGAGGCTGCGGGTGTCGCGTCGGGAATCGGCTCGGCGCTGACCTGCGAGATCGGACGCGGTGCGGTCGATCGACGTCGTGTGCCACGCCCACCACCCGACGAGCGCCGAGGCCAGCACGAGCAGCCCGACGGTCGCGACCACGATGCGGCGGCGGCGGACGTTCGCGGGGGCACTCGACCCGTCGGGCGACATGACCACGCCAGTCTGGTACCCAATCGTCATGCGGAACGCGGTTTCCTGTCCGGATGTCGGTGACCCGCGCGAGTTCGTGGCGCTGGCTCGGGTGGCCGAAGCTTCAGGCTGGGATGCCTTCACGCTCTGGGACCACCTGCATCTCCGGCGGGCCGCCTCGTTCGACGTCCACGATCCCTGGGTCGTGCTCGGCGGAGCTGCGCAGGTCACCGAGCGCATCCTGCTCGGCACGCTGGTCACGCCGGTCGCCCGGCGGCGGCCGTGGAAGCTGGCCAAGGAGATCGTGACGCTCGACCATCTCAGCGGTGGCCGCGCGATCGCGGGTGTCGGCCTCGGCGTTCCCGTCGACGACGAGTTCGCGGTTTTCGGCGAGGAGACGGCGGATCGCATCCGGGCCGACCGCCTCGACGAGGGTCTGGCGATCCTCGATGTCGCGTTGCGGGGGGATCCGGTCCGATTCGACGGAGAACACTTCCAGGTCGATGCCGACCTCCTCCCGGGGTGTGTCCAACGCCCGCGGGCGCCGATCTGGGTCGCCGCGTTCGCCCCGAACCGCCGACCGTTGCGTCGGGCCGCGCGCTTCGACGGCGTCGCGCCGCTCTCGGGTGCGGGAACCCCGGTCGGCCCCGACGAGATCGCCGCGTTCCTCCGGACCGAGCCCGAGCTGGTCGCGGCGATGGCGCGACCGGGCTACGACGTGATCATGGGTCGGGCCCCGGGTGTGCCGGCCGACGAGTACGCCGATGCCGGCGCGACCTGGCTCGTCGAGTCGGCGTGGCCAGAGGGCGACTGGTTCGATGATCTCGCCGGCCGGGTCCGTGGCGGTCCGCAGGGCTAGGCGCCGCCTATTCGTAGTGGGGGGCGGGCTTCCAGAGGTCGAACTCGACGCCCTGGTCGTCGCGACAGCGCGCGTTGCCGCCCGAGGCGTAGTCGGTGACCTCGAGCACCTCCCCGCCGAGTTCGGTGACGCGGGCCGTCGCCGCCGCGAGGTCGTCGACCCGGTAGTAGAGGGCCTGCGGGGCCGCCGTCGGGTCGTCGTGCACCCCCATGGGCACCGTGGTGTTCGACACGTGCCGGTATCGCCGGTATCGGTGGTCACTGTCGCCGGGCTCGGCGGGCTCGAACGTCCAGCCGAGCACCCCGCCGTAGAAGGCCGCGGCGCGGTCGACGTCGGGGACCGTCAGCGTCCAGTAGCCGAGCTGACCGATCGGCGCCGAAGGGGCTTCCTGCGAATCAGTTCGAACGGTGGTCTCGAAGCCGTCGGCCAACGCCCGTTCGCTCATTGTCTCCTCGCTGACCGCTTCGACGGGGGTGGAGATCATCCACCGGTGGCCGAACGGATCCCGGA
>JBBRHS010000284.1:0-4395 GCA_038222385.1 Acidimicrobiia bacterium | reverse complement strand
GGCACTAGTGAAGCGCCCGCCGTCTACGGTATGACCGACGATCGTCCGCGCGCCTCTCAGACGGTGCGAGGAGCTGGGCGACCGTCGTGCCCGACGCCGGACCATCGCGGTGATGCGCCGGGTGGCATCTGCGAGCGCGGGGTCGATCCGCCGCAGGTCGGTGAGGAGTCGCCGGCGATGCGCTCGCCTACCACCTCGTCGGACACAGCCGGCTCCACGCCTCGCGTTGGAGGCCGAGTGCCAGTCGGGATCAGGTCGGCGACGTCGAGTTCTCGGCGCCGTGGCAGGGACCGTGGCAGGGAAACTGTGCGGAACAAGCAGGAGCGAACGAACTGACGAGACGATCGTAGCGCTCTGACCAGGAGGAACGCCACGCCAACGCACCCCGCCGACACCGATTGGCGCTCTTGCGAACCGTTTCCAGGCCTGGCGAGAGCCTCGATGCCTTCTCCCGTGCGCGGCCCCGACTACGAGCCGAAGACGAGGCTCTCGACCTTCGAAGCGGCATCTTCCTGTAGGCCCTCGAGGACGTGCGAGTAGACGTCGAGGGTGACGCTCACGTTCGCATGCCCGAGGCGCTCCTGCACGACCTTCGGGTGGACGCCAGCGGTCAGCGCGAGTGTCGCCGCAGTATGGCGAAGGTCGTGAAGGCGGATTCGTCGGAGCCCACTGGCGTCGACGTGCTGCATGAAGAGCTTGCTGACTCGGTCGGGGTGGATCGGTGAACCGTCTTCGTTCGTGAAGAGGTATTCGGATTCGATCCACGCCGGCCCTGCGGCCAAGCGCTCTTCCCTCTGGTGGCGCCGATGAGTGACGAGGGCACGAACCGTCGTCGAGTCGAGACTCACGGACCGTCGCGCTGAACGGGTCTTCGGTTCCGCTTCGAGGACGGCATAGCCAACCGCGACTCGCGAACGTCGGATCGCCACGCGGGAGAGGTTCATGTCCACGTCGTGCCACTGCAGCCCGAGCGCCTCGCCGCGACGGACCCCCGTGGTGATCATCAGGATCCAGAGCGCTCGCAGCCGATCGGTTTCGATCGAGTCGATGAACCTGCGGGCTTCGTCAGCGGACCAGACCTCCATCGAGGGCTTCGGCACCCTCGGCGCGCGCACGAGCGACGCGGGGTTGCGCGCCAAGAGGCCCGCTTCGGCCGCGTCCTTCAGCGCATGGAACAGGATTCGATGCGCGTACTGCACCGACCGGGGTGACAGCCCACCCTTCCCGTCGCGCCGGCCCGATTCCAGCAGCTCCGCGTACAGCGCTCGCAGCCGGGGCGCGTTGAGATCGACGAGGCATTGCGAGCCGATGCGCGGAATCACCCAGTCGCGCATCGCCGCGGCGTAGCTCGCTGCGGTCTTCTCTCGCACGGTGGGTCGGATGCCCGCCAACCATTCCTCGAGGTACTCGCTCACCGTCGTGCGCCCGGCATCAGCCCAGGTGCCCGTGCGCATCCGGTCAAGGGCTTCGGTGACCGCGCTCTCCGCCTCTCGACGCGTCCGGAAGCCGCCGACCCATTTCTGCCGCTTCTTTCCGTCCTCGCCACGGCCGAGGTAGAGCACGTAGCTCCAGGTGCGACCCCGCTTGATCACGCTTCCACGCATGCGCCCTCCCGCCCTTCCGACCGCATCCTGCACGTCGGATTAGCAAAGGATTAGCAAGAGGCGCTCGCCGGCGCAAGGAGACTCGGTCCGTACCTCCTCTTACCTGCTCTTTCTCAGTGCGCTCGGAGGGAATCGAACCCCCAACCTTCTGATCCGTAATCAGATGCTCTATCCGTTGAGCTACGAGCGCAGTGGTGCGGAGTCGAGTGTAGATGCCTCGCCCGCCCGGAACCGAGCCCGGTTTCCGCGCTCCTAGGCTCCTCCCGCTAGGTCCCGGCGCTGAAAGGCGACCGTTGCCGCCACGAGGACGACCGCGGTGTAGGCCACGAGCGTGAGCAGGGCGAGCACGGGACCGCGGGTGAATTCGGCGTTCTCGAGCTGACCCCAGCTGAGAGCCGTGGCGAGGTTCTCGCCCCACAGGTACTCCGCCCAACCCGGGCGAAGCCCCCGGATAAGCCCTTCGATCACGGCGATCCATGCGAACACTGCCGCGAGAGCGAACGCGGTGTTGCGGCCCAGGGTCGCGAGGCCGACGGCCAGCATCGCCGCGACGGCCGTGAGCAGCGACGAACGCGCCATCGCCAGGCCGAGTGCCGTCCACCAGCCGCCATCGGCGCCCGCGGTCGACCCGTTGGCGAACACCGCCGGGAGGAACGACGCCAGGAAGACGATCTGCAGCGCGAACGAGATGACGAAGGCGAGGATCCCGCACGCCGCGGTGCGGGAGAGATGGAGACGGACGCGCCGTGGCTCCCAGGTGAGGACCGTGGTGATCGTGCCCGCTCTCCACTCGGCTCCGGCGACGGCCGCGCCGGCGAAGAACCCACCGATCAACAGGAAGGTCGCGGCGACGGTCACGGCGCTGTCGCCCTCGGCTTGTCCCCACCAGTCGGTCAGCACCGCGGGATGGGCACCGCCGTTGGTGTGCAGCTCGGCGATCGTCTTGCCGGTCGAGCTGAGGAACCCGACGACTCCGGCGAACGCGCAGCCGACCAGCGCGATGAGAATCAGGACCCACACGACGCGCCGGTGCAGGGCCCGGCGCATCTCGACCGTCAACAGATTCACGATCCGACCTCCTCGAAGTGCGCTTCGTCCGCACTGGCGTCGCGACTCGACCCGAGCTCGTCGGTCACCTCGAGGAACAGGTCCTCCAGGCTCTGCTCCTCGGCCCGCAGCTCCCGGACCCAATGGCCCTGCTCGCCGAGGATCCGGCTGATCCGGGCCGCGTCGGTTGCTGCGACCGCGACGCGGAGATGGTCGTCGGCACGTTCGACGGGGATGCCGGCGCGGTCGAGCACCGCGAACGCGCCTGGCAGGTCGTCGACCGTCACCAGCATCGCGCTGCCATGGCCCGCTGCCGCGCTGACCTCGGCCACCGTGCCCTGGATGACGCAACGGCCCCGGCTGAGGATCGCGACGCGGTCGCACGTCTGTTGGATCTCCGACAACAGGTGACTCGAGACGAAGACGGTACGACCCTCACCCGCCAATCGTCGGACCAGCTCCCGGACGCTGCGCATCCCCGCCGGATCGAGCCCGTTGGCCGGCTCGTCGAGGATCAGGAGTTCGGGGTCCTTCAGCAGTGCGGCGGCGAGCGCGAGTCGCTGGCGCATGCCGAGCGAGTACTTCTTGACTGCGTCGCCGGCTCGTTCGGTGAGCCCGACCTCGTCGAGCACCGTCTCGACGCGTCGCGGTCCGATGCGGTCGATCGCGCCCAGCAACGCGAGGTTCTCGCGCCCGCTGATGGTCGGGAAGAGCGCGGGTGCCTCGACGATCGCCCCGACGCGGCGGATCGACGTCGCGAGGTCGTCGGGCATGGGCCGACCCAGCAGACGCACTGAACCCTTCGTCGGTCGGGCGAGTCCGAGCAGACAGCGGATCGTCGTGGTCTTCCCCGAGCCGTTGGGGCCGAGGAAGCCGAACACGCCCCCCTCGGGAACCGCGAGGTCCAGCCCGTCGATCGCAACGGTCGACCCCCGCCTGCGGCGGTACTCCTTGCGAAGACCCTCGATCTCGATCACGTTCGTCGCCATCCGTCCGTCTCCTGTTCGGCTCCTCGAAACGACAGACGTAGCCCGGGCCGACGCGGGTGACCCGAGTCCGGCGGAATCGGCGGCTCCTAGGGAACGGCGGCGAGCTCGTCGTCGGCCTCGGGCGGGAGTGCGGCGATGATGGCGTCGAGATCGGCGTATTCGGCGTCGTCGATCTCGGGCGCGGCGGCCTCGCCCACGGGAGCCCAGTCGGTGCGGACGAGCAGGACGGCGGCCACGAGGAGCAGCACCACCGCCAGGGCCAGTCCGAGCCCAAGGCGGAACGGGTCGTAGGCAGCACCCGGCGGGACGGCGAAGCTGATCGGCACCACCGGCGCGCGGACGAAGACGTTGTCGGACACCACGGAGATCCCGCAGTCGTCACCCCGCGCGCACGACACGCGGTCGAGGCCAACCGGGCCGGGCGAGACGACCAGGGTCGTGCGTCCGGTCCCGTCGGCTCCGACGTCGATGACCGCAGTGGGGCCGGGGGCACCACACTGAGGGCCGAAGGCGTCGGGCGCGGCACAGAGCATCGCGGTGACCGCGACGCCCGGCGGATAGTCGTACACCTCCACCGTGACTCGTTCGCCTTTGAGCGACAGCCCGGTCGACGGCGTCACCACCGTCCGGCCGGGCGAGGGGAGCTCCTCGCCGAAGACGGTCTGGACCGACGCGCTGGTCTCACGATCCGTCTCGCCGTCGTATGACCGCACTTCGATCGTGCACACCGCGGTGTCGACCCGGCAGCGTTCGAC
>JBBRHS010000283.1:0-4403 GCA_038222385.1 Acidimicrobiia bacterium | reverse complement strand
ATGATCGCGTTGTGAAAGCCGATCGAACGACCTTCGGTCGGGTCGTCGCTGATGGCCACGTGGTAGCCGAGCTCCTCGGCAAGCACGTGGGCCTGCGAGGTCTGCGAGTCGCTCCACACCTCCTGGGCGAACAGCACATCCGGCTGCTCGGCGGCGAGCACCGCAACGATCGCCGGCTGCCGCCGTTCCCACGGGCCGAAGCGCCACCACAGGTTCCACGTCATCACTCGGATCGTCATCGGTTCCCGCTCTCCGCGACCCGGGCCTCGACCCGGGGCCCGACCGTCCAACCGGCCATCACAGCAAGCCGCGCACGGCGTCGATCGTGTCGGCCTCGTCGGCGCGCTTGTCGTCCCGGTAGCGACGGACCCGCGCGAAGCGGAGGGCGACTCCTCCCGGATAGCGCGTCGACGACTGCACACCGTCGACGGCGATCTCGACCACCAGCTCCGGCCGCACGAACACCGTGTGACCCTGGTCGTCGTCGACCAGTTCCTGCAGGCGCTCCGTCTGCCAGGTGAGGAGTTCGTCGGTGAGACCCTTGAAGGTCTTGCCCACCATCACCAACCCACCGTCGATGTCGCGGGCGCCGAGGTGGAGGTTCGAGAGCCAGCCTCGACGGCGGCCGTGGCCCCACTCGGCGCCGAGCACCACGAGGTCGAAGGTGTGCACCGGCTTGACCTTCACCCATGCCTTGCCCCGGCGGCCGGCTTCGTAGCGGGATCCGACTGCCTTGACCATCACGCCCTCGTGGCCGGTCGCGATCGCTGTGGCGAGGAACCCGGCCGCGGCGTCGGCGTCGTCGGTGGTGATCGCGGGCACTGCTGCGGCCCCGACCACCTCGACGAGGTGACCACGTCGCTCGCGGAGCGGATCGTCGAGCAGGTCGATGCCGTCGCGCCGGAGACAGTCGAAGAACAGCGCGCGCAGGCGGGTCGCATCGGCGCGGGTGGCGTCGGCACCGAAGGTGCTCATGCTGTCCTGGAACCGTTGCGGTCGGTCATCCTCATCGAGTCCGAGCGCCTCACCGTCGAGCACGAAGTCGTCCGACGGGAACGCGCGCACCGCGTCGACGACATCGGCGAGCCGATGGGTCACATCGTTGCGGTTGCGGGTGAAGATGCGAACCTCGTCGCCGAGGCGGTGGACCTGGACACGCGCCCCGTCGAGCTTCCACTCGACCGACGCAAGGCCGGTGCGCGTGAGCGCCTCGTCGACGTCGGCCGCCGAGCCGGCGAGCATCGGCAGGACCGCGCGCAGTGGTTCGAGCCGTACGGCGGCGAGCGCCTCGGTCCCACCGGTGCGGGCGAGGGCCGCTACGCGGCCGAGATCCCCGTCGAGCATCAGCGCCCGGCGGAACTCGGCGGGCTTCACGCCGCTCGCGCGGGCCGCCGCGTCGGCCATGAGCCCGTCCAGCGCACCCTGGCGCAGCTCACCGGTGAGGAGCCGACGGATGAAGTCGGCTTCGTCGGCGGTCGCCCGTTCGAGCAGCGCGAGGAGGATCGCCCGGCGGGCCGCCGCGGAACCCTCACCCCGCGTCTCCTCGAGCGTGTCGATCGCGAGGTCGAGGTCGGCGATCGTCAGGCTTGCTCCCGGTGCCGGGTCCACGTCGACGGTGGCAACGGTGGCCCAGCCGACTCCGATCCGGCCCTGGCGGGGCGTGCCGGTGAGGAAGCCGACGACCGGCGCGATCTCTTCGAGCGCCAGACCACGGATCAGCTCGGTGAGCGCCTCGATCTTGGCCGTTCGTGATCGCGTCGAGGCGACCGCGGCGGAGGTCGACACGACGTCGGCGAACAGCATCTGCTCATTCTGGCCACTCGGGGCGCCGGCGAACCACGGCCGGCGAACCCGGGAGGGCCACCACGTTGACCCGGACCACGCCTGGCGGCGAGCATCACCGCGTGGCCACCCCATTTGCCGTCACCCTCGCCGAGCAGGCCGATGCCGATCCCGATCGTCCTGCGATCACCTCGGGCGGGACCACGGTCACCCGTCGGCAGCTCGACCTGCGTACCAACCGCCTGGCCCGGGCCTACGCAGCGCTCGGCGTGGAACCCGACTCGTTCGTCACCATCGGCCTCCCGAACGGCGTCGAGTGGTTCGAGGCGGCGATCGCGACGTGGAAGCTCGGCGCGACGCCACAGCCGGTCTCGGCCCGCCTCCCCCGCGCCGAGCTCGACGCGATCATCGAGCTCGCCGATCCCACGCTCGTCGTGGGCCTCGACGCCGACAAGCGCACCGGCATCGCCGCCGGGTTCGAGCCCGATCCCGATCTCTCGGATGCACCGCTGCCCCCGAAGGCCGCGAACGCGTGGAAGGCACCGACCTCGGGTGGGAGCACCGGCCGGCCGAAGCTGATCGTCGCGGGCGGTGCGGCGGTCACCGAGTCGGTCGCGCTCACCGCCGCAGGGTTCGGCATGACGACCGACGGCGTGCACCTCGCGACCGGGCCTCTGTACCACAACGGTCCGCTCTCGTTCTCGGTCGCGGCGCTGTTCACTGGCAACCACGTGGTGGTGATGCCGCGCTTCGATCCCGATGTCGCGCTCGCGCTCGTGCAGGAACATCAGGTCGACTGGATGTACGCGGTGCCCACCATGATGCAACGCATCTGGAAGCTTCCCGAAGACGTCCGGGAGCGCTACGACCTGTCGTCGTTGCGCGTCGTGTTCCACCTCGCCGCGCCGTGCCCGGCGTGGCTCAAGCAGGTGTGGATCGACTGGCTCGGCGCGGAGAAGATCTGGGAGCTCTACGGCGGCACCGAGGCGCAGATGGTCACTGTGATCCGCGGCGACGAGTGGCTCGACCATCGCGGTTCGGTCGGCCGACCTGCGTACGGCGAGATCCGCATCCTCGACGCCGACGGCAACGACGCTCCGGTGGGAGTCGCGGGCGAAGTGTTCATGCGCGCGCCGGAGGGCGTTGCGACGTACCGCTACGTCGGTGCAGACGCGCGGTCGGTCGACGGGTGGGAGTCGCTCGGCGACATGGGTCACGTCGACGCCGACGGCTACCTCTACCTCGGCGACCGCTCGGCCGACATGATCCTCGTCGGCGGGTCGAACGTGTACCCGGCCGAGGTCGAGGGCGCGCTCGACGCGCACCCGCTCGTCGCGTCGAGCTGCGCGATCGGCCTCCCCGACGACGACCTCGGCAGCCGCGTCCACGCGATCGTCCAGACCAGCGGTGACGTGACCGACGAAGAACTGCGCGCACACCTCGCCGACCTGCTCGTGCGCTACAAGATCCCGCGGACGTTCGAACGGGTCGACGAACCCCTACGCGACGACGCCGGCAAGGTCCGTCGGTCGGCTCTCCGTGAGGAACGGCTGCGCGAGTCGCCGTGAGCCGGGACCCGTGAGCCGACTGTGGCGACCCGAACATCTGTTCGCTAGCCTCGGCGCATGCCCGCCTACCAGGCGACCCTGCTCGGTGGCGCCGAACCGGGCGTCTCCCCCCAGCCGGTCTTCGAACGGATCACCCTCGACCGACGGTCCTGGGTCGACGTCTCCCGCGAGTGGCTGCTCGGCGGCGACACCCTGCTCGACGACCTGGTCGAGCGCGTCGACTGGAAGCAGGGGCGCCGGAAGATGTGGGACCGGGTCCTCGACGACCCCCGACTCTCGCGGTGGTACGGACCCGGCGCGTCGCTGCCGCATCCCGCACTCACACCGATCGGCGACGCGCTCGAGGCCCGCTACGGCGTGCCCCTCACCGGGCCCGGCTTCAACTACTACCGCGACGGCAACGACAGCGTCGCACCCCACGCCGACCGCGAGCTCCGGGTGCTCGACGACACGCTCATCGCCATCGTGACCCTCGGCGCGCGCCGACCATTCCTCGTGAAGCCGAAATCGGGAGGGCGGTCCCGCGACGTCGCTCCGGGCTCCGGCGACCTCCTCGTGATGGGTGGCGCGACCCAGCTCGACTTCACCCACGCCGTCCCCAAGGTCGCCCACGCCGGGCCGAGGGTCTCGATGTCGTGGCGGTGGTCGAGCCCGGCGAACAAGCCCTAGCGTCGGTGCGATTGCGCGCCCTATACGGTGGAGAATCGCACCAACGTGATCCGACGGGTACGGGGCATGGGGGATGGCATGGCTGATCTGGTGATCCGCAACGGGACCGTGGTCGACGGAACGGGCGCGCCGCCGCGGCCGGCCGACGTGGAGATCACGGGCGACCGCATCACCGCGGTCGGCGAGGTCGACGGTGTCGGTCGACGCGAGATCGACGCCGAGGGCCTGCTCGTCACCCCCGGGTTCGTCGACATCCACACGCACTTCGACGGTCAGGTCACCTGGGATCCGCTCGTCGCCCCTTCGTCGCTCCACGGGGTCACCAGCATCGCGATGGGCAACTGCGGCGTGGGTTTCGCACCGGCGCGTACCGACAGCCACGAG
>JBBRHS010000282.1:0-4435 GCA_038222385.1 Acidimicrobiia bacterium | reverse complement strand
ACGCCGAACTCTTCTTCGAAGGCCTTGAGGAATTCGTTGAGCTCCAGGACCGTCATGTTCTTGAAGACGTCCAGCAGCTCAGTCGTGCTCGGGGTAGCCATCACTCGCTCTCTTTCTCTGTCTCTACGATTTCGGGCGCCTCGATGGCGCCCTCCGGGTCGGCTGCCGCGGGCGCGACATCCTCGGACGGGTTGGCCTCCTCGCCTGCGGGCGCGAGGTCCGGGGTGACAAGAGCTTCTCCGCCCTGCACCCTCTGGTCGACGTACGCCTTGATGCCATAGGCGAAGTTCCGGGTGAACGCCTGGAAGAGACCGGCCGCCTTCACCAGCGGGGCCTGGAAGCCACCGGCGAGCCTGGCGAGCAGCACCTCGCGGGGTTCGACGTCGGCGAGGGCCTTCACGGCACCGGCGTCGAGCACGTTCTCGCCGAGGAGACCGCCCTTGACGATGAGTGCGGGGTTGTCCTTGGCGAAGTCGCGCAGGGCCTTCGCGGCGATCACCGCGTCGCCGCGGATGAACGCGATGGCGACCGGACCTTCGAGCATCGGGACCAACTCGCCGAGACCGGCGGCCTCCGCACCCCGGCGAGCCAGGGTGTTCTTGAAGACCTTGTACTCGGCGTCGGCCGGGCGCAGCGTCGCCCGCAGCGTCGCGAGCTCGCCGACGGTCAGGCCGCGGTATTCGGTGAGCACCGCCGCGTCGGCCTCGGTCAGCTTGGCGCTGATCTCGTCGACGACAGCGGACTTCTCGGGTCGGGCCACGCGTGACTCCTCTCCAACCGGTGCGTGTGGGGCGATCGGGACACCTCGGGCCTCAGGGCAGACGAGGACACCCGGTCTCCGGCCGATCACGCGGCGTCGGGGAACGGAGTCACCTCGTCCGGCCGGGCGGCGAGCCGCCCGATTACCCCGGGAGTGGACCCGGGACCGGAGGTCTTCGGTGCGTGGAACAACGTGCGAAGCGAGAGACTAGCCGGAAGGGGGCGTTCGCGTCACACCGCCCGAGCCGCACCCGGCGGGCTGGATCAGGGTGTCTCGGTGGCGGTGTCGACCTTGACGCCGGGACCCATCGTCGACGACACGGTGACGCTGCGGAGGTAGCGACCCTTCGCCGACGCGGGCTTGGCCCGCTGCAGCTCGTCGAACACGGCGTTGTAGTTCTCGAGCAGGGCCGCGGGCTCGAAGCTGGCCTTGCCGATCGGCACCTGGACGTTGCCGTTGCGGTCGGTGCGGTACTCGACCTTGCCGGCCTTGAACTCGCCGACGGCCTTGGCGATGTCGGGGGTGACGGTGCCGGTCTTCGGGTTCGGCATGAGACCGCGCGGGCCGAGCACCCGGCCGAGCTTGCCCACCTGGGCCATGAGGTCAGGGGTCGCGATGGCCACGTCGAAGTCGAGGAAACCGCCCTCGACCCGCGCCACGAGATCCTCGGCCCCGACGACGTCGGCGCCGGCCTCCTCGGCGGCCCGGGCGGCGTCACCCTGGGCGAACGCGGCGACGCGCACGCTCTTGCCGGTGCCGTTCGGCAACGACACCGTGCCGCGCAGCATCTGGTCGGCCTTGCGCGGGTCGACGCCCAGGCGGAACGCCGCCTCGACGGTCTCGTCGAAGTTGCGGGTCGCCAACGATTTCACCAGCTCGAGCGCCTCGGGGGCGCTGTGGTGCTTCTCGCGGTCGAAGCGTCGGGTTGCGTCGAGGTACTTCTTGCCTTGCGCCATGTCGGTTGCTGCTTTCGCTCGTGAGCTCCCTCAGGTCCCGGATCCGGCAGCGAGGTCCTCCGCCGGGGGGTGGTGCCGACTTTCTTCTCAACCGGTGATCGTGATGCCCATGGAGCGGGCGGTGCCCTCGACCTGGGCCATGGCCCCGTCGATGTCGATCGCGTTGAGGTCGGGCATCTTCGTCTCCGCGATCTTCTTCACCTGGTCGCGGGTGACGGAGCCGACCTTGTCGCGCAGTGGGTTGCCCGAGCCCTTCTCGAGGCCGGCCGCCTCGCGCAACAGGAACGGGGTCGGCGGGGTCTTGGTGATGAACGTGAACGACCGATCCTCGTAGACGGAGATCTCGACCGGCACGATCTGGCCGCGCTGGGCTTCGGTGGCCGCGTTGTAGGCCTTGCAGAAGTCCATGATGTTGAGTCCGTGCGGACCGAGTGCTGTACCGACGGGCGGCGCGGGGGTGGCCTGACCGGCCGGGATCTGGATCTTCACGATCGCCGCGAGCTTCTTCTTCGCCATCGCTCTTGCTCTTTCCGTTCGTCGCTGCGGCGCACGGTGGTGCGCCGTGGGGTCTTACAGCTTGGCCACTTGGCCGAACTCGAGTTCGACCGGGGTCTCCCGGCCGAAGATGTTCACGAGCACCTTGAGCTTCGACCGGTCGAAGTCGATCTCGCTGATCGAGCCGTTGAAGTCGGCGAAGGGGCCGGTGGTGACCCGCACCTGCTCGCCCACGTCGAACGCGAGCCGCGGGCGAGCCTTCTTCTCGGGTGCGCCCTCGGGCTTCACGCCGAGGATGTCTTCGACCTCACGGCGCGACAACGGCGTGGGCTTCGCGCCGCTGCCGACGAAGCCGGTCACCCCGGGGGTGTTGCGCACCACGTACCAGGAGTCGTCGTCGAGGGCCATCCGCACCAGCAGGTAGCCGGGGAAGACCTTCTTCTGCACGACGACCTTGCGGCCGTTCTTGAACTCGATGACGTCTTCCATCGGGATGACGACCTCGAAGATGCGCTCCTCGACGTTCATGGAACGCACGCGGCTCGCGAGGTTCTGCTTCACCTTGTTCTCGTACCCGGCGTAGGTGTGCACGACGTACCACTCACCCGGCCGGTCGTACGGGCTGGGTTCGGGTTCCTCGTCTTCGTACTCGTCGTCGTCGTCGTCGATGACGTCGATGAGTTCGGCATCGGCGAGGTCCACCTCGGCCTCGGCCTCGACCTCGGCCTCGACGATCACCGCATCGACCTCACCGTCGCCGTCGACATCGATCGCGACCACGACCGCATCGACCTCACCGTCGCCGTCGACATCGATCGCGGCGACGACGGCATCGATCGTTCCGTCGCCGTCGACATCGACGGCTTCGAACACGACGTCGCCGGCGGGTGCGTCGGTCTCGGCTTCGTTGGCGCTTGCGTCTTCAGGAGTCACAGGGTCGACCGTCATTCGTAGAGGAAGAGAACGAGCTTCGCGGAGGCGTAGTCGAACAGGAAGATCAGGGTGGTCATCACCACGACGGCGATGAGCACGATGATCGTGGAGTTGATGATCTCCTTCTTGGTCGGCCACGCGACCTTGCGCATCTCGCCGCGTACTTCCATGAGGAACTGACGCGGTCCGGTGCGTTCCTTCGCGTGCTGCTGCGCGGGCTTCGTCTTGCGCTCGGGCGCGCGCGGCTTGTCTCCGCCCTGCTTCGCCATCATGCGCTTGCTCTGTCGGTTCACCCGAACGCCTTCATGCAGGTGTGGAGATCCAGCCGTGTGGCCGGGTCGGTGCAGGGCAGGAGGGACTTGAACCCCCAACCGCCGGTTTTGGAGACCGGAGCTCTACCAATTGAGCTACTGCCCTCCGGGGGTCCGGACGCGAAAGATTAGCCCACGCTCCCGGCGAGACTCATGCGGCGGCGAACGAGCACCACCGCGGTGGCTGCCGCACCGGCCGCGACGCCACCCACGGCACCGGCGTAGGCGATCCGTTTCCGGGTGATGATCCGCACCTTCCGATCGGCCTGGTCGAGGGCCGCGAGGGTCTGGGCGAGGAGGCCGGGGGCCGGTTCGACCTGGTGGTGGCGGAGGAATTGGAGGGAGCGCAACAGCCGGCGGTACCGGGCCAACTCGGCCTGACTGCGCAGGTCCGACTCGACGAACTCGAGCACCGCCGGCTCGACGCCGTCGGGACCGTCGACGAGCCGGGGGAGCAGGTCGGCGACGTCGTCATACCGCACGGGCCGACCTCGCCAACGTCTCGTCGAGCTGCTCGCGGAGGCGCTGACGCCCCCGATGGAGCCGGACCTTCGCGGCGGTGACCGAGATGCCGAGCTCCTCGGCGATCGCCTCGTGGGGGAGGCCGTAGACGTCCTTCAGGACCACGACCGCCCGGAGCTTGGGCGCCAGCGAGTCGAGGGCCGCCGCGACCAGGGCGAGATCCGCCGCCGATTCGGCCGCCTCCTCGGGCCGCGTCTCGAGCCGGTGGTCCTCGAGGTCGTGGAGGTCGTCGAGGCGCTCGGTCCGCAATCGGCGTCGTCGCTGCACCGCGGTGGACGCGGTGTTGGCCGTGATCCGGTAGAGCCACGTCGTGAACTGGGCGTCGCCCCGGAACCGTCCGATGCCCTTCCAGGCCCGGAGGTACGTCTCCTGCACCACGTCGCGTGCGTCCTCCTCGTTCGCCGTCAGACGCAACGCGAGGGTGTAGGTGTCGAGGTACGTCCGGCGGACGAGCTCCT
>JBBRHS010000281.1:0-4445 GCA_038222385.1 Acidimicrobiia bacterium | reverse complement strand
TCCGATTAATGCTTCGCTACTATTTGCCATAACCCTTGTTGTGTTTTTTGGCCTTGTGCTTTGGTGGATGTATACGCGAAAAGTTTTTATTAAGATTTGAAGCTTTTAGGTAGGAAACCTTTTACCGCACCGTCCGCACTTCGACGGGATCGACGAAGCCGCGGAGCACATGGGTGCCCGAGTCGACGGTCGTGAAGCGGGCTGGGTCGAGGTCGTCGGCGACTGCCCGGTCGGTGACCACCGAGCCGGGCTCGGCAACCTGCGCCAGGCGCGCCGACAGGTTCACGACGGGACCGAAGTAGTCGCCGTCACGCATCGTGACGAGGCCGTTCGCCACCGCGGCCCGCGCACCGGGGAGCACGGGATGCGCGGCGAGCGCGGCGACGAGGTCGAGTGCGATCGCCAACGCGTCGGCGGTGACCGCGGTGACGAACATCACCGCGTCGCCGATCAGCTTGACCACCCGGCCACCGTGGTCGGCCGCGATCTCCGAGCTCAGCGCGTCGAACTCGCTCATCGCTGCGGCCAGATCGGTCGGGCTCAGGTCGACGACGAGCCCCGTGGAACCGACGAGGTCGACGAACCCGATCGCGAGGTCAGAGGCCTCGGGTCCGGTGCCGGTCATGTGGGCCGACGCGCGGCTGACGCCGAGCACATGCCGTCGGAACAGCACGTCGAGCAGCAGTCCCGACCCTTCGGCCATCGTGTTGACCATCGTCGACGAGCGCGCCGCTTCGAGTGGGCTCTCCGACATCGGACCGTATGCGTTGTCGACGTTCTTCAATATGGCGCGGAACACGGCATCGGCCATCCGGGCGAGGCCGGTGCCGAACACCCGCACCACCTGCACGGTGGCGTCCTCGCCGAGCACCGTGACCGCGATCGCGAGGACGCGCAGGGCCTCGGCATCCTGGTCGGAGAGCACCGGTCCGTCGGGTCCCGGCGGGGGGAATCCGGCCGCGCGCCAGAGGCGGACCACCGTGGCCGGTTCGAGCCCGACCCGTTCGGCCGTCGCCGCAAGGGTGAGCGTCGCCGCGCCGGGGCGGATCGCGATGTCGCTCGCCACGAACGTGAGCCGACCCTCCTCGTCGGCCTCGAGCATCTGTGCCGAGGTCACGCCCTGGGCGTCGAGGTACTCCAGCAGCTCGCGGCGGTCGGCGGCGTCGGGTGAGTGGGGGTCGTACAGCCCGAGGCGCGTGAGCTCTTCCCAGTCGGTCACGGCGCGCACGGTACCGGTTTCGATCCGGGTCCGATTCCGATCGAGCCGGGGGACCGGTGGCCGGTACACTTTGGTCATGTCCGAGTCAGGCCAGAGCGCACGCGAAACCGGAACCTCCCGTGTGAAGCGGGGCCTCGCCGAGATGCTCCGTGGCGGCGTGATCATGGACGTCGTCAACCCCGAGCAGGCCAAGATCGCGGAGGACGCCGGTGCCGTCGCGGTGATGGCGCTCGAACGGGTCCCGGCCGACATCCGCCGCGACGGCGGCGTGGCCCGCATGAGCGACCCCGCGATGATCGAGGGGATCCAGGCCACGGTCACGATCCCGGTCATGGCCAAGTGCCGGATCGGTCACTTCGCCGAGGCGCAGGTGCTCGAGTCGCTCGGCGTCGACTACATCGACGAGAGCGAGGTGCTCACCCCGGCCGACGAGGCGAACCACGTCGACAAGTGGGCCTTCACCACCCCGTTCGTGTGCGGCGCGACCAACCTCGGCGAGGCGCTGCGGCGCATCTCCGAGGGTGCGTGCATGATCCGTTCGAAGGGCGAGGCCGGCACCGGCAACATCGTCGAAGCGGTCCGGCACCTCCGCACGATCCTCGGCGAGATCCGCCGCCTCACCGTGGCCGACGAAGCCGAGCTGTTCGCGGCGGCGAAGGACCTCCGCGCGCCGGTCGAGCTTGTCCGCGAGGTCGCCGCGCTCGGGGAGCTCCCGGTGCCGATGTTCTGCGCCGGTGGCATCGCGACGCCCGCCGACGCGTCGCTCGTGCTGCAGCTCGGCGCACAAGCGGTGTTCGTCGGGAGCGGGATCTTCAAGAGCGACGAGCCCGCGATCATGGCCAAGGCGATCGTCGAAGCGACCACCCACTACCGCGACGCATCGATCGTCGCGAAGGTGTCGACGAACCTGGGCAAGGCGATGCCGGGCGACGAGATCTCCACGCTCGACGTCAAGCTCGCCGACCGCGGTTGGTAGATGTCGTCCACCTCGACGCCCGACGCGCCAGACCCCGACGCGAGGCCTCCAGCGCATGAAGGCCGGTGTCCTCGCGCTGCAGGGCGCGTTCCGCGAGCATCGTGAGGTGCTCGACGCGCTCGGCGTCGAGACCGTCGAGGTCCGCACCCCCGACGACCTGACCGGGGTCGACGCGCTGTTCCTCCCCGGTGGCGAGTCGACCACGATGACGAAGCTGGTCGAGTCGTCGGGGCTCCGGAAACCGCTCGGGGACCGGGTCACGGCGGGGATGCCGGTGTTCGCGACCTGCGCCGGTCTGATCCTGCTCGCCCACGACGTGCTCGACGGCCGAGCCGATCAGCACCCGCTCGATCTGCTCGACGTGACCGTGCGCCGGAACGCCTACGGGCGTCAACGCGAGTCGTTCGAGGCCCCGCTCCCGATCGCCGACCTCCCCGGAGGGCCGTTCCCGGGGGTGTTCATCCGCGCGCCGGTCGTGGAGCAGTACGGCCCTACGGTTGACGTGCTCGCCTCACACGACGACCATCCGGTGCTCGTCCGCAGCGGTGCGATCTGGGCATCGACCTTCCATCCGGAGCTCTCGGGAGATCTCCGGCTCCACCGACGGTTCCTCGACGAAGCAGGGGGCAACTGATGTCCGGGCATTCCAAGTGGCACTCGATCAAGCACCAGAAGGGCGCGGCCGACGCGGCGCGCGGCAAGGTCTTCGCCCGGCTCGCCCGTCAGATCGAAGTCGCGGCCCGTACCGGGGGCGGCGACGTCGAGGGCAACCCGACGCTGCGGACCATGGTTCAGAAGGCACGCGACTCGTCGATGCCGAAGGACAACATCGAACGGGCGATCAAGCGGGGCACCGGTGAGCTCGAGGGTGTCACCTACGAGGAGGTGAACTACGAGGGCTACGCACCCCACGGGATCGCGGTCTACGTGGAGGCGCTCACCGACAACCGCAACCGCAGTGGCTCCGAGATCAAGAACATCTTCACTCGCAACGGCGGCTCGCTGGCCGAGCCCGGCGCGGTCAGCTGGCAGTTCGAGCGCAAGGGGATCGTGATCGTCGACAAGGGCGCGGCCACCGAAGACGACCTCATGCTCGCCGCGCTCGATGCCGGCGCGGAAGACATCACCGACCTGGGCGACACGTGGCAGGTCACCTCGCCCTCCACCGAGCTCCACGCGGTGCGGACCGCGCTCGAAGCGGCCGGGATCACCGTCACCAGCGGCGACCTCACCATGCTGCCCAGCACCTCGATCGAGCTCGACGAGACGTCCGCGGCGAAGTCGGTCCTCCGGGTGATCGACGCGCTCGAGGAGCACGACGACGTCCAGGCCGTCTACGCCAACTTCGACATCCCCGACGACGTCCTCGCGTCGGCCTACGCGTGATGGCGGCGCGCTGATGGACGTCGCCCGCGGCCTCGCGTTCGTCGAGGAGCACCACCACGCCATCCTGTCCACGTTCCGGCGCGACGGCGCGCCGCAGCTGTCGCCGGTCGCGTGCGGTGTGCACGACGGCCAGGTCGTCATCAGCAGCCGAGAGACGGCGATCAAGGTGAAGAACCTGCGTCGCGACCCGCGTGCGTCCCTCTGTGTGATCAGTGACGGATTCTACGGCGATTGGGTGCAGCTCGACGGGACCGCGACCATCCAGGCGCTGCCGGACGCGATGGAACCACTCGTCGAGTACTACCGCTCGTTGTCGGGCGAGCACCCCGACTGGGACGAGTACCGGGCGGCGATGATGCGCGACCAGCGCCTCCTCATCCGGATTGCCGTGGAACGAGCAGGTCCGAACGTCAGCGGTTGAGCAGGGTGTCGTACCCGACGAACGTGAACATGCGCTGCGGCGGGTCGGGGAGCGGTCGCGGCTCGCCCGCGAACCGGTGCGCGCCGACTGCGAGCCGACCCGGGCCGGGGGAGTCGAAGGCCAGTTCGTCGAAGCCCGCGTCGGCGAACCACGTCCGGATGCTCGGGCTGAGGTCAGGCGCTCGGCGGTGCCGGGTCCACACGACGGTGGCTCGAGGCGCGCAGAGCGTCGGGAGCGCCTGGATCGTGTGCTCGACGTCGACGTCGGTCACGTTGCCGAACACCCCGCAGACGAGGACGAGATCGGCCGGTGCGGCGCCGTCGTAGGCATCCGTGCGCGATGCGTCGCCGGTCACCACCTCGAACCCGGACCGCCCCGCGGTCGCGGCCAGGCGCCTCGCGACCTCTGCGTTGGCCGGGTCGAGCTCGACGAGTCGCGCGGCG
>JBBRHS010000280.1:0-4451 GCA_038222385.1 Acidimicrobiia bacterium | reverse complement strand
ACGCGACGCAGGCATGGTTCTGGAACCCGGAGTGGCAGGCGGGTGAGCGAGAAGCGGACGCAGACCGGGCCGCTGGTCGGGTCGAGACGTTCGGTTCCGATGAGGACTTCAGCGCGGCCCTGCGGTCGATCGCAAAGCCCGGAGCGAAGCGGCCACGGAAGCGCTGAGCGTTCGTGCCGACCTATGCGTGGCTGGCGCGGTTCCGCGCCGACTTCGAGAAGCTGACATCGGTGCAGCAGGCGGAGTTCCTGCTCGCGATCGCCCAGTTCGTCGACGATCTGCGGTCGGGGCGGCCGTTCCGGAAGGGCCTGCGGGTGAAGGGCATTCAGGGAGCCTCTGGCATCTTCGAGATGACCTGGGCAGACGATGGTCGTGCCACCTTCGAATACGGCGATGAGGTCGTGAAGGGCGAAGCGCACGTCGTCTGGCGTCGTGTCGGCACTCACTCGGTCTTCACGCAGCCCTGATGGTTCGAGTTGACCGACTGGCGTGCCAGGCCAGGGTCCGCGACGGCAATCTCGGTCAGGGCTCGCTCGTACCCGCTGTGGCCCTTCCAATCAGCGGCGCCTCGCACCATGAGATCCATGGGCTGACCAGGGCGTTCGTGGCGGCGCGGAGGAGCCGGCAACGCCCCATACGCGGGTTCGATTCCCGCCGCACCTCCGCCGAACCCTTACCCGTCGGGTCGTTTCGGCCGCCCGGTGCGACGCAATCGACCCGACGGCGCGTTCGCTCGGTAGAGTCTGGACGTGACGCCTGACGCCCGTGTCAGCCGCGCGACGGCCGGATCGGTTCGGATCCGCGCAGTCGGCGCGGCGTTTCCCATGCTCCGCCTTCCGGCCGCCGCGGTCGCCGCAGCCTGGGGTCGAGGTGGTGGCCGGGGTCAGACGTCGGTCTGCGCCCACGACGAAGACGTGCTGACGCTCTCGGCCGAGGCCGCCGGCCGCGCGCTCGCGGCTGCGGGCCTCGAGGCCGGTGCGATCGACGGCCTGTGGTGGGGCACGAGCCGACCGCCGTTCGCCGAGGGACCGAGCCACGCGATCCTCGCCGCCGCGATCGGCCTCGAACCCAACTCCGGCGGCGCGCTCCTGGCCGGATCTCCACACGCCGGGATGGAGGCGTTGCTCGCGGCCACCGACGCGATCGCCGCGGGGTCGGCGCGTACTGCGATCGTCGTCGCCGCGGATGCGGTGCGGCCCGGGATCGGCACCGGGTTCGAGGCGCGTTCGGGAGCCGGCGCGGCGGCATACGTGCTCACCGCGTCCGACGCCGGGGCGAACGCCACGGCCGAAGACGGCGCGCTGATCGGCGCTCGCGTCACCCGCACCCACCCGTACCTCGACCGGTACCGCGGTGACGGCGAGGTCGCGACCCGCGACATCTACGACGCCCGGTTGTTCCGCGAGGAGATCTTCCTCCCGCCCGTGCTCGAGATCGGCGAGCACCTCGCGGCACTCGAACCCCGCGTCTGGTCGCTCCCCGACCCCGACGGGCGGCTCGGTGGCATCGCGGCGACCAAGTTGGGGGCACGAGGCGCCGTCGCGTCCGACGTGGTGTCACAGGCGGTCGGCGACACCGGTGCCGCAGCTGCGCTGCTCGGCGCGATCGCGGGCCTCGACGCGGCCGGAACCGTCGCCGTCGTCGCGACGGGCGGCGGTCGCACCACGGGGATCACGCTCGTCGCCGACGCGGCCGTCCCCGGCGCCGCGACGCTCCACCATCTCCTCGCCCAGGGGGCCGAGACGTCGTACCCAGAGGTGCTCCGTTCACGCACCGAGCTGGTTCCGGTCGGCGAGAGCGTGCCGATGGGTGTACCCCCCGAGAGCGCGATGTTCGTGCGCGGGGCCACCGAGATGCTCAGCCTCCTCGCGGGCCGGTGCACGGAGTGCGGCACCCTCAACACCACACCCTCGATCCACCCGATGTGCCTGTCGTGCGGCGGCACCAAGTTCGACGTCGTCCCGCTGGCCCGCCGGGGCGTGGTCCACACCTTCGTGGTGAACCGCACCATGCCGGCCCCGTTCGTCGCTCCCCTCGGCATCGCGGTGATCGACCTCGACGACGGCGCCCGGATCATGCTGCAGGTGGTGGGCGACGGATCCGACCTCGAGATCGACAAGCCGGTGGAGCTCGTCCTGCGCCGGTACGCGCACGAGCGCGGCGTCCCGGTGTACGGGTTGAAGGCCCGCAGACTCCCCGATCCACCCGAGGATCCCGACACCTCCGATCCCACGACCCGCCCGAAAACTCCCCGACCGACGACTCAGGAGCAGTAGCGCGATGGCGTGGAACAAGGTCGCGGTCGTCGGCGCCGCACTCATCAAGTTCGGTGAGCTCTTCGAGCAGAGCTACGAGCACATGGCGGCCGGCGCCTTCCAGGCCGCGTGCGGCGCGGTCGACAAGGGTTTCGATCCGGCGCAGGTCGAAGCCGCGTTCGTGGCGACGCAACGGGGCACGCTCTGGGGCCAGGAAGGGATCGCGGGCAACACCGTCCCGAGCGCGATCGGGCTCGCGGGCATCCCCTGCACCCGGATCGAGAACGCATGCCCGTCGGGCTCCGACGCCTTCCGGGTCGGAGCGATGGCCGTCGCCAGCGGCGTCCACGACGTCGTGCTCGTGATCGGCGTCGAGAAGATGCGCGACAAGTCGACCGAGGAAGGTCTGCTCTCGCGCGCCGCGGGCGGCCACCCGATCTTCACCCGCGGCGAGACGGCACCGGTGTTGTTCGCCCCGTTCGCCACCCGCCACATGCACGAGTTCGGCACCACGCGTGAGATGCTCGCGTCGGTGGCGGTGAAGAACCACTACAACGGCGCGCGCGACCCGTACGCCCACTTCCGCAACGAGATCACGATCGACGACGTCATCAAGTCGCCGCCCGTGTGCACGCCGCTCCACCTCCTCGACTGCTGCCCACAGACCGACGGCGCCGCGGCCACCATCCTCGTGAGCGCCGAGCGCGCCGCGGAGTTCACCGACAACCCCGTGTTCGTCGCGGGTTTCGGGGTGGCGACGGACCACCCGTACCTGCACGAGAAGTCGACGTTCACGTCCCTCACCGCCACCGTGGCGGCCGCCGAACGCGCGTACACGATGGCCGGGATCGGCCCGTCCGACATCGACTGCGCCGAGGTCCACGACTGCTTCACCATCACCGAGATCCTCGACATCGAAGACCTCGGATTCGTCGAGAAGGGCAAGGGCGGTGTCGCGTCGCTCGACGGCGAGACGTCGTTGACGGGCCGGATCCCGGTCAACACCTCGGGCGGTCTCCTGGCCAAGGGGCACCCGATCGGTGCAACCGGTGTCGCGCAGATCACCGAGTGCTGGTGGCAACTCCGAGGCGAAGCCGGCGAGCGACAGGTCACGACGAAGAACGGGTTCGCACTCCAGCACAACGTCGGGGGCCGCGGTTCGGGCGTGTCGGTCGTGAACATCCTCACGACGAACCGGTGAGGCACCGCTCGTGACCGTGCACGTGGTCACCGGCGAAGATCACGTCTGCCGGATCACGCTCGATCGGCCCGAAGCCAAGAACGCGCTCTCGATCGAGATGAGAGACACGATCGTCGACGCCGTGCGCGCCGGCCGGTCCGACCCGAACGTCCGGGCGTTGCTGATCACCGGCACCGCCGACGCGTTCTGTGCCGGGATGGACCTCTCGGCCTCGACGGTCTCACAGGCCGGCGGCGAGGGCTTCGCCACCCGATCCACCTCCGAGGCGCTGCGCGTCGGCGTGCAGTCGTTCGTGCGTGAGCTCTGGGAGCTCGACAAGCCGACCGTCGCCGCGGTCAACGGCGTCGCGGTGGGTCCGGGTGCGCACCTCGCGCTCGCGTGCGACTTCGTGCTCGTCCACGAGTCGACCCGGTTCATCTGGTCGTTCGCCAAGTGGGGTCTCGTCGTCGACGCCGGTGGCGCGTACCTGCTCCCCCGCCTCGTCGGACTCCCCCGCGCGTAGGCGATGGTGATGCTCGGCGAAGGGGTGACCGGTGCCGATGCGGTGACGACCGGCCTCGCGTACCGCTGCGTCGACCAGGCGGAGCTCGCGGCCGATGCCGACGCGCTCGCGGTGCGGCTCGCAGCCGGACCGACCCGGTCCCTCGGCCTCTCGAAGCAGCTGCTGAACGCCAGCTTCGAGACCGACCTCGCGCACTCGCTCGACCTCGAGGGTGCGTACCAGTCGCTCGCGACGACCTCGACCGACCTCGTGGAGGGCATGACCGCGTTCAAGGAGCGCCGCGACCCCCGCTTCACCGGCGGGTAGGCGTGAGCGCAGCGGAGTCGCCGGATGGGCCCGAGCGGGAGACGAACGGGTGAGCGATCGAGGCGACGCAGCGGAGCGCACCATGGAGGTCGTGAGCGCAGCGGAGTCGCCGGATGGGCCCGAGCGGGAGACGAACGGGTGAGCGATCGAGGCGACGCAGCGGAGCGCACCATGGAGGTCGTGAGCG
>JBBRHS010000279.1:0-4454 GCA_038222385.1 Acidimicrobiia bacterium | reverse complement strand
ACCAGGTCGGGCTGCTGATGCACGTAGGTCGGGTAGAGCCACAGCCGGGTGGACTCGAGGCCGAAGTGGCGGGTGTCTTCGCGGATTCCGCCCTTGCGCACGTCGACGATCTGCTCGCCGGCGAGGAGGGCGTGGACAATCGCGGCCCACTCCTTGAACGCGGGCACGGAGTCGGTCCGAGGCGGGGCGGGTGTTGTCACGCTGTCAGGATACGCGCTGTGGACTCCACGTTCGATTCCGATGGCTGCGAGATCGCGGCGTACTTCACCCGACCCCCCGGCACCTTGCGGGTACCGGGCGTCGTGTTGTGCCACGGGTTTCCCGCGGGTCCCCGCGGCTCCGTCACCTCGGGCCTCACCTACCCGGAGCTCGCGGATCGACTCGCGCGTGATGCCGGGTGGGCCGTCCTCACCTTCAACTTCCGCGGTACCGGTACGTCGAGCGGTGACTTCTCGATCGAAGGATGGCTCGCAGATCAGCACGCCGCTGTTGATCTCATGGAGTCCCGCGACGACGTGATGGGGACGTGGATCGTCGGCTCCAGTCTCGGGGGAGCGCTCGCGGTGCAGACCGCCGCGACCGACGATCGCATCCGAGGGGTCGCGACCCTGGCCGCGCCGGCGGTGCTGCGCGACTGGGCTCGAGACCCCGCGCGGTTCCTCGAGCACGCCCGGAGTCTGGGGGTGTTCCGCACGCCGGGGTTCCCACCGAGTCCGTCGGCCTGGATCCGGACGATCGCGAAGTTCGATGCTGCGGCCATGGCCGCCAAACTCCCACCGCGGCCGTTCCTGGTGCTCCACGGCTCGGCCGACGACGTCGTCCCCGTCGGCGACGCGCGCCTCCTCGCCGATGCCGCGCGCGGTTCGTCGGAGCTGCGCATCGTGCACGCAGCCGGTCACGGCCTCCGCCACGACCCCCGCGCGATCGCCGCCCTGTTGGGCTGGCTCGACCGCCAGTACTAATGGTCGAATCCGCTGCGCCGGCTCGATCGCTCACCGGTTCCTGACCGCGAGGGGACTGTCCGCCGGCTCCGCTACTTCTCGCCTCTGATGGTCGAATCCGCTGCGCCGGCTCGATCGCTCACCGGTGCTTGACCTGCGCGGCGACTGTCCGCCCGCTCCGCTACTTCTCCTCTTGATGGTCGAATCCGCGGTGCCGGCTCGATCGCTCACCGGTTCTTGACCCGCGGGCGACTGTCCGCCGGCTCCGCTACTTCTCCTGGGCCGTGCTCAAGTTCTCGCGGGCGACTTCCAGGACGTCGGTGAGGGTGGTGGTGAGGTCGAACTCCTGTTGCCAGCCGGTCGCCGCGACCAGTCGACGGTGGTCGCCGACGAGCCGGGGGACCTCGACCGCCCGAACGAGCGATGGATCGACCACGAGTCGGATCTCGTGCTGCGTCTGGTCGAGCAGGCCGGCTGCGATGTCGGACACCGCGGTTCCGTGGCCCGAGCACACGTTGTAGACCTCACCCGGCTCACCTCGTTCGACGAGGAGGCGGTAGGCGCGCACGACGTCGCGCACGTCGGTGAGGTCGCGGATCGCGTCGAGAGATCCCACGGGGATCTCGGTTGCTCCTGCCCGCTCGGCCTGCGCGATCCGCGAGGCAAGGGCGGGCACGAGGAACCTCGGCTCCTGGCCGGGACCGGTGTGGTTGAACGGTCGAGCTCGGATCGCGCCGAGACCGTCGCCGAGGAACGACTGGAGGGCGAGGAAGTCGCCGGCGACCTTGCTCGCGCCGTAGGGAGTGAGGGGTCGGAGGGGCGCGTCTTCCGAGAGGGGGAGATCCTCGGGGTCGACCCGTCCGTACTCCTCGGCGCTGCCGACCACGAGCACCCGGTGGATCCCGAGGTCGACGCACGCCCGCAACACGTTCAGTGTTCCCTCGGCGTTCACCCGGAACGCGGTGGCCGGCGCGTTCCACGACTCCCCGACGTGGCTCATGGCCGCGAGGTGGTAGACCGCGTCGGGCCGCGCGGTCTCGAACGCGCGGTGGACGGATTCCGGGTCGGTCACGTCGAACGGGATCGGACCGCGCCGGTCGAGCGCGACCACGGTGTCGCCACACGCTTCGAGGTGCCTGGCGAGATGGGGTCCGACGAACCCCCGCGCGCCGGTGATCACGGTCTGCATGGCATCACCCTCATCGTGTCCCCCAACTCATGATGTTCCCGACCCAGCGGTGTCGTCGCCTTCACGGTCCCGTCTCCACCGGTGCTCCGGCGGCGTGCCGGTACGCCTCGAGGTGAACGGCCGCTGAAGCGTCCCACGTGAAGTGCGCAGCCCGCGCCGGGCCTCGCAGGCCCAGGTCGATGCGGGCATGCGGGTCGGTGAGCAACCAGTCGAGTGCCGCGGCGAGCGCGTCGATGTCGCCGGGGGTCACGAGCAGCGCAGCATCGCCGACGACCTCCTCGACGGCTGAGCCCGTCGTGGCGACGAGCGCGGCCCCGCACGCGAGCGCTTCGAGGGCGGGGAGACCGAAGCCCTCGACGAGCGACGGGTACGCCACGACCTCGGCGTTGCGGAGGAGCATGGGAACCGTGTCGGCGGGGATGTAGCCGGGTCGGAGGATGCGGCTCGCAGCGCCACTCGAAGCCACGGCGTCGCGAACGGCATCGGCTCCCCACCCGTCGCCACCGGCGAGTACGAGCCGGAGGTTCGGCCGGTCGGCGGAGACGCGCGCGAATGCCTGCACCAGCGCAGGCACGTTCTTTCGGGGCTCGAGGAGCCCGACGAACGCGACGTAGGGGGATCGCACGCCGATGGCGCGCAAGCGCGCGGCTTCGTCGCGAGCGGGGTCGGTGTTGAAGCGTTCGTGGTCGACGCCGTGGGGAGCCACGTACACCGGCGCGACCGGATCGAACCGTCGGCGGATGCCCGAGGCGGTGTGTGCGCTGACCGCAACGATCGCGCTCGCGTGCCGGACGGCTCGGGGGATCATCTGCTGGAAGTAGGCGACCTTCGTCCGCTCGTGCCACTCCGGATGGTCGAAGAACGTGAGGTCGTGCACGGTGACGACGCTCGGGACGGTTGCGCGAAGTGGCGTGGTGTAGTGCGGTCCGTGCCACACGTCGATCGCCGACTCGGTCGCGAGTCGGGGTGCTCGCGTCTGCTCCCACACGAGTCGTGCCGGTCGGCTCGTCGGTGCGACTGCGTGCACCGTCGCGGTCGGCGCGAGATCGGTCCAGCGGCCGGCGTCGTCGCGTCGCGCGAGGAGCGAGAGTTCGGTCTCGCCGCTCCGCTCGAGGGCCGAGACGAGCTCAACGGTGTACTTCCCGGCGCCGACGGGTTCGCGGGGAACGGCCGAGACGTCGACGAGCACGTGCATCCGGCCGAGCCTAGGCCCGGCCGTCGGCCCGGTTCATCGCGTCGGAGTACGCCGCGCGATGGCGCTCGGCCGACGTCGACCAGCTGAAGTGCGTGGCGCGGGCCAGGCCCCGTTCGGCGAGGGCCTTGCGCGCATCCGGGTCGGAGAGCAGGAGATCCATCCCATCGGCCCATTCGCTGACCCTTCCGGGCGGTACGAGGAGCCCGGCATCTCCCACGACTTCGGGCAGGCTCGCGGCATCGGCCGCGATGACCGGGCAGCTGCGAGCCATCGCCTCCAGCACAGGGAGTCCGAAGCCTTCGTAGCGCGAGGGCATCGCGTAGAGCGTCGCCCGACGGTAGAGCGCATCGAGCGCGGCTTCGTCGACGGGTCCGAGCTCGTGGACCCACGATCGTTCGAGGCCCTCGACGTCGAGCCAGCCGCGCGGTCCGGCGACCACCAGTGTCACGTTCGGGTGTGCGTGGCGGGTGCGTTCGAGCGCGGCGACGAGGATCGGCAGGTTCTTGCGGGGTTCGATGGTCCCGACTGCCAGGACGAACGGTGACTTCACGCCGAGACGGCGGAGGTGTCCGTCGATGGTCGTGGCGTCGGGCTCGTAGGCGAGGGTGACGCCGTGATGGGCCACCGTGACCGCGTCGGCGTCGAACCCCTCGGAGATGAGCTCCTGGCGGGTGAACTCCGAAGGCGAGACGACGACGTCGGCGTACCGATGGGCGAGGGCGAGGCCTCGCCGGTGGAAGTCGAGGCCCCGTTTCGTGAAGGCCTTGGGATGATGGAGGAACGCGACGTCGTTGACGGTGACCACGAGCGGGAGGCGGGTGGGCGGCACCGCGAGGCTCGGCGCGTGGAGGACGTCGGCCGCGATCTTCACCAGGGGGCGCCGGGCCCGGTGCCACACCTCGTCCCGGATCGGGGCGTCGGGCCAGCCGAGCGGGACGAACCCCGGGAGCTCGTGGAGGAGGCGCCCGGTCGGGTTGCCGGCAGCGAAGGGCACCACCTCGGTTCCGTCGGCTCGGAGCGCGCGGCAGAGCTCGTACACGTAGCGACCGATCCCACCGGGCACCGGCTGGAACAGCTGTCCGACGTGGAGCGCGACCTTCACGTGAGCGAACCGTAGAGGGCGACCGCT
>JBBRHS010000278.1:0-4468 GCA_038222385.1 Acidimicrobiia bacterium | reverse complement strand
CGGGTCGTCACCCTGCACCCGAAGATCCACGGTGGTCTGCTCGCCGACCCCACGAACGAGACCCACCGCGCCGAGATGGCCGAGTACGGGATCGAGCCCTTCGACCTCGTGGTGTCGAACCTCTACCCGTTCGGCACCGCGGTGGCCGGTTTCCAATACAGCGACACCGAGAACCCGGTCGACCTCATCGACATCGGCGGCCCGGCGATGACGCGCGCCGCGGCGAAGAACCACGCCTCGGTGGCGATCGTCACGAGCCCCGACCAGTACGACGCAGTCCTCTCCGAGCTCCGGGCCGACGGAATCCTCAGCGCCGCGACCCGACGCTCACTCGCGCTCGAGGCGTTCGCTCGCACCGCGGCGTACGACGCCGCGATCATCGAGTGGCTCCAGGCCGACGACGTCCTGGCGAAGCACGTGGTCCTCGCGCTCGAACAGACCGACGAGCCGCTCCGCTACGGCGAGAACCCCCACCAGGCTGCGGCCCGGTACCGACTTGCCGGCCGCGACAGCTGGTGGGACGCCGTCATCCAGCACGGCGGCCTCGCTCTCTCCTACCTCAACTTCTACGACACCGATGCCGCGTGGCGCCTCGTGCACGACCTCGGCGAGCAGCCGACCTGCGCGATCATCAAGCACGCGAACCCGTGCGGGGTCGCGGTCGCCGCCGATCTCGCGACCGCCTACCGCCGAGCCCTCGAGTGCGACGAACGCTCGGCGTTCGGCGGCATCGTCGCGGTGAACCGCCCACTCGACGCGGCCACCGTCGCACTGATGGTCGACGGGCCCCAGGCCGACGTGGTGATCGCCCCCGGCTACGAACCGGGCACGCTCGACGCACTGCAGACCAAGCGAAAGAACACCCGCCTCCTCGAGTCACCCCGTGCGCCCGAGCCGCTCGGACGCGACTACCGCCAGCTCTCCGGCGGGTTCCTCGTGCAGGAGTCCCACCACTTCGCCGCGGCCCGCGCCGACTGGCGCGTGGTCACGAAGGTGCAGCCGACGGCAGAGCAGTGGGCCGACGCCGAGCTCGCATGGCGGGTGTGCGGGCACGTGAAATCGAACGCCATCGTCCTGGTGAAGGACGGCCAGGCGGTCGGGATCGGAGCCGGCCAGCAGAACCGGGTCGAGTCGGGCGAGATCGCGGCCAAGAAGGCCGACGGCCGGGCCAAGGGCGGCGCTGGGGCCAGCGACGCGTTCTACCCGTTTCCCGACGGGATCGAGGCGGCTGCCGCAGCGGGCGTCGCGGTGATCATCCAACCGGGCGGAGCGATGCGGGATGATGTGAACATCGAGCGGGCCGACGAGCTCGGCCTCGCCATGGTCTTCACCGGCGAGAGGCACTTCCTCCATTGAGCACGAAGTTGATGCCCGGGGCTCCCGTTGCCGACGCGGTGTTCGCCGAGCTGATCCCGCGGATCGAGAAGCTCAAGGAGCGCGGGCACACGCCCGGCATCGGCACGCTGCTCGTCGGCGACGACGACGCGAGCGCGCGCTACATCGGGATGAAGCAGGCCAAGGCCGCCGAGTTGGGGTGCAACTCGCCGCACATCCACCTCCCGTCCCACATCGACCAGGCGACCGTGCTCGCCGCCATCCACGAGCTGAACGACGACCCCGACGTCGACGGCATCCTCTTCCAGCACCCGGCCCCGCCGCAGATCGACTACGAAGCCGCGCTCCTCGAGCTCGATCCCGACAAGGACGTCGACGGCCTCCACCCCGTGAACATGGGCCGCCTCGCGCTCATGGTGCCCGGCCCCGTTCCCTGCACGCCCGCCGGGATCGAGGCGCTCCTCGCGTTCTACGAGATCCCGGTCGCCGGCCACGAAGTGTGCATCCTCGGTCGGGGCATGACCCTCGGCCGGCCGCTCGCGCTCCTCCTGTCGCAGAAGCGCCCGACCGCGAACGCGGCCGTCACGGTCGTGCACACCGGCGTTCCCGACTGGCCCGACTACACCCGCCGGGCCGGGATCGTGATCGCCGCGGCGGGAGTACCGGGGATCTTGCAGCCCGAGCACATCTCAGCGGGCGCGGTGGTGGTCGGCGGCGGCGTCCGCTACGAGGGCCGCAAGCTCCTGCCCGACGTCGACGAGCGGTGCGAGGAGGTCGCGGGCGCGATCACCCCCCGCGTCGGCGGCGTGGGGCCCACCACGATCGCGATGCTGTTCAAGAACCTCGTCGACGCCGCCGAACGGCGCGCCCGATGAGCGTCCCCGACGCCGGTCTGCCGCGGCCCGACGCCGGGGTCTGCGCGCTCTGCGCCACACCGCTCGTCGCCGACGGCGAGCGCTGCCGGATGTGCGGGATGGTCGTCGGGATCGGGCCCGGCCGGCGCAGCCCGTTCACCCGGGGCGCCATGTGGGCGACGATCGGCGGCCTGGTCGCGATCTACGTCGTCGTGCTGCTCCTCGTCGTCGTGCTCAGCTGACGCCGGGCGGACACCCGTCGATAACATGCGGCCATGTCCCCCGAGAAGATCACCCTCACCGACGGCGTCCTCGACGTCCCCGCCGAACCCATCATCCCCTTCATCGAGGGCGACGGAACGGGTGTCGACATCTGGCCCGCGGCCAAGCTCGTCATCGACGCGACGGTTGCCAAGCGCTACGGCGGCGAGCGGCGCATCGAGTGGCTCGAGGTCCTCGCCGGCCAGAAGGCGTTCGACGAGACGGGTGAGTGGTTGCCCCAGGCCACGGTCGACACCTTCCGCGAGTACCTGATCGGCATCAAGGGCCCGCTCACGACCCCGATCGGTGGTGGGATCCGCAGCCTCAACGTCGCGTTGCGTCAGATCCTCGACCTGTACGTGTGCCTGCGCCCGGTCCGTTACTTCGCCGGGGTGCCCAGCCCCGTGAAGCACCCCGAGCTCGTCGACATGGTGATCTTCCGCGAGAACACCGAAGACATCTACGCCGGCCTCGAGGCCGAGGAGGGCACGCCCGACGCGAAGAAGCTCATCGCCCTGCTGAAGGACAACTTCGGCTGGGAGATCAAGCCCGACTCCGGCATCGGCATCAAGCCCGTGTCGGAGAGCGGCTCGAAGCGCCTCATCCGCGCTGCGATCAACTACGCGGTGAAGCGGGACCGGAAGTCGGTCACCCTCGTACACAAGGGCAACATCATGAAGTTCACCGAGGGGGCGTTTCGCAACTGGGGCTACGAGCTCACGCGCGACGAGTTCTCCGACGTCGCCGTCGGCTGGGACGACTGCGACGGCAAGCCCGGCGACAAGATCCTCGTGAAGGACGCCATTGCCGACATCACCTTGCAACAGGTGCTCACCCGTCCTGACGAGTTCGACGTGATCGCGACGCTCAACCTGAACGGCGACTACCTGTCCGACGCGCTCGCGGCCCAGGTCGGCGGCATCGGCATCGCACCCGGCGGGAACATCAACTACGTGACCGGCCACGGCATCTTCGAGGCGACGCACGGCACCGCGCCGAAGTATGCGGGCCAGGACAAGGTCAACCCGGGCTCGTTGTTGCTGAGCGGCGTGATGATGCTCGAGCACCTCGGCTGGCAGGAAGCCGCCGACGACATCGTGCGAGCGCTCGAGGCCACCATCGCCGACAAGATCGTCACGTACGACTTCGCCCGACTCATGGACGGCGCGACCGAGGTGAAGACGTCCGAGTTCGCCTCGGCGATCGTAGACAGGCTGTAGGAGGAGAAGCGGAGTCGGCGGAAGTTCACCAGCGTGACGTGGTCGGGTGATGATCGAGCCGGCGCAGCGGATCCGACCATGGTGATGGCGGAGCTCAACGTCCGGCACACTCGTCGGCACCAGCCGTACCGTCGCGTCGCGCTCGACCCCGGCTACCTCCCCACGAACGGCAACGCCTACGGCGCGGTGCTGCTGGGCGCAGTCGTGTCGGAGTTCTTCGGCGGCCTCGACGAGGAGCAGCAGGACCTGCTCCCGCGCTTCGTCCGCGACGCCCGCAAGGGCCCGCTCGACGCCCCGCGTATCGCGCTCCGCTACCGGCTCCAGACCGACATCCACGGGCTCGACCGCTCGCGCCACCGCTTCCTCGCCGAGCCCGGCCGGGTGGTCGTGGAGCTCGACGTGCACGGCCACGGCGCCCCGCAGGTGATCGGTGCGCTCAAGGCCGCGGCCGCGATGGGGTCGACGTCGCGGTCGATCGCGTTCCGGGCGATCGACGCCGCGCTGGCCCGTCCCGGCGTGCTGCCCGAGGGCGTCGAGATCCGCCGCCTCCTCCAGGGCGTGCCCGGCGGTGCCCCGCCCCCGCCCGGCACGTACGCCCCGGGGACGGGTGCGGGGGGCGACGAGGGCTTCGACCCTGAGCTGTGGCGGAACGTCCCGGCCGAACGGCGCTGGGCGATGGAGGTGCTCGGTCTGCACGCCGACACCGTCGTCGAGCGCACCGACGTACAACGCCGCTTCCGCCGGCTGCTCCGGGTGGCCCATCCCGACCAGGGGGGTACGTCACGCGGCGCGGCCGAG
>JBBRHS010000277.1:0-4470 GCA_038222385.1 Acidimicrobiia bacterium | reverse complement strand
TGGGTGAGGTCGTCGCCGCGTCCGATCGGACGGACCTCGAGGGGGAGGTCGTCGAGACGGCGCTGGAGCGCGCCACCGACCTGGCCGCCTGCGCCCACGGTGACCACCGGTCCCCGGGTCCAGCTGTCGTCCATGTCCGCTCCTCGCACCCACCCGAAAGGACCTGGTTGTCCTTCGGCGGATTCTCGGCGCCCGGGGAGCCTTCCTGAAGGAGTTCTTGCTGGTCAGCCGAGGTCGGGGCCGGGGCCGGGGCCGGGTCAGCCCAGGAGCACAGGGGCGAGGCGACGCCAGCCCTCGATCGGGATCCCCTCGCCGAGCGGGGCCAGGAGCTGCACGGCGACGTGGTCGGCGCCGGCGTCGTGGTGGGCCTGCACCCGGGCCGCGATCGTCTCCTCGTTTCCCCAGACGACGATCGCATCCACGAGCCGGTCGCTGCCGCCGTCGGCGAAGTCGGCTTCGGTGAAACCGAGCCGGAGCAGGTTGTTCGTGTAGTTGGGGAGGCCCAGGTAGATCGACATGGCCTGACGGGCGACGGTCCGGGCCTTCGCCGGGTCGGTCTCGAGCACAGCCTTCTGCTCCGGCGCGAGGATCGGCCCGGGCCCGAGGATGTCGCGCGCGACCGCGGTGTGCTCGACGGGGACGAAGTACGGGTGCGCCCCGTCGGCGTTCGCCGCCGCGAGTGCGAGCATCTTCGGGCCGAGCGCGGCGAGGAGCCGCCGCGGTGTCGACGAAGGGGCGAACGCCATGTAGGGCGCGGCGTCCATCGCGTCGAGGTAGGTCCGCATCGTCGCGAGCGGCGGGCCGTAGGTGTGGCCGCGCATGAGCTCGATCGCCGGCTGGTGGCTCACGCCGAGGCCGAGGAGGAAGCGCTCCGGGAACGCCTCCGTGAGCGTCTTCTGGCCGCACGACATCGCGAGTGCGTCGCGGGCGTAGATGTTCGCGATGCCGGTCGCGAGCACGATTCTCTCCGTCGCGCTGAGCAGCAGCGCAGAGCTGACGAGCGCGTCGCGACCGAACACCTCCGGGAGCCAGACGGCTCCGTAGCCGAGCTCGTCGAGCTCGGCGACGATCTCGCCGGCGCGGGCCGAGGGCTCGAGGTCGAGGTAGAAGGTCCAGAGTCCGACGCGCCCGAGGTCCATCCCCGGGAGGATAGTGAGGCGGATCGGAAGCGCCGGACGGTGGTCGTGGCTCAGTTCGAGATGGGAAGCCGCGCCATCCAGTCGTAGAAGAGGTCGACGTCGTAGCGCGGCCGCGAGACTGCCGGTGGCAGGTCGCGGGGGAATCCCCAGATCACGCGACGCGGATCGGTGGCCTCGAGAGCCTGCTACCACTCCTCCAGTGGTCCCGCGAGCTGCCGGTGCAACGCGAAGTTTCGACGCCGGCGTCCGACGTCGTCGTCCCGATGACGGGCCAGGGTCGACTGACTCGGGATCGAACAGAGGACCAGGTCCGCGACTCCGAGCCGACTACCCGCGATGGCGCTCCGGGCTGCCGCGACTTCGGCCGCGAACCGTTCCACGGTCACGTGGCCGAGCCGAAGCAGCCCGTAGCTGTAGTGGAGCTTGAACGGATCGCCGTCACAGACCGCGAAGCCGTTCGACGTCTCCATGCGGAGAGCGTTCCGCCATCGACGACAGCTGAGCTCCGTCCAGTACACCGCGAGCTCGGCATCCGAGGAAGCGGGATCCGGCGCCGCGACCGTCTCCTCCGGCACGCGGCCACGGCCTGCGTGCGCGCCGACCCAGGTGGACTTCCCGGCCGCGGTCGGGCCCTCGACGACGACGATCATCCGGTCATTCCAGCAGCTCCGCAAGCCGCGGGCCTCGACGCAAAAGTAGAACGCGTTATAGTCCGCGCGGCAGCCAGTTCGCGACGAGCTCGCCACGACCCCGGGGGGTACCGGCCATGGCCGACACGGCCACGAGCACCGATTTCCGTCTGCTCATCGGCGACTCCTGGGAGCCGGGCGCCGACGGTACCTACGAGGTGATCAACCCGGCGACCGAGGAGGTCGTGGGGGCGGCACCCGAGGCGTCGGCCGACCAGGCAGGAGCGGCGGCCCGGGCCGCGGCCGAGGCGTTCCCCGCATGGTCGCAGACGGCGCCCGAGGAGCGGGCCGCGCTGCTGCAGGCCGCGGCTGACCGCATCCGTGAGCAGTCCGCCGACCTCGTGCCGCTCGTGATCGCGGAGACGGGGTGCACCGCAACGGTCGGCCGGCAGATGCAGGTGCCGATGACCGCCACGCGCTTCGACCGCTACGCGCGTGGCGCGCTCGAACCGACGGTGATCCCGCTCGCCCCCCAGGAGATGGCGGCGACCCCGCTCGCGCCCGGTGGGCTCATGGGTGCGCTCGCCCGACGGCAGCCGGTGGGTGTCGTCGCGTGCATCACGTCGTACAACTTCCCCCTCGTGAACATGGCCGGCAAGATCGGCCCGGCACTCGCGGCGGGCAACACCGTTGTCGTCCGCCCCGCCGGCCAGGATCCGCTCGCGGTGATCGAGCTGGTGAAGATCCTCCGAGACGTCGGCTTTCCGCCCGGTGTCGTGAACGTCGTGGTGGGCTCGTCGCCCGCGAGCGGCGCCGCGCTCGTCGAGTCGCCCGATGTCGACATGGTGAGCTTCACCGGAAGCTCGGCAGTCGGCAGTCGCATCGGTGAGGTCGCCGGGCGCACGTTCAAGCGCCAGCTCCTCGAGCTCGGCGGCAAGGGTGCGGCCCTCGTGCTCGACGACGCCGACGTGAAGACCGCGGTCGGCATGATCGGCTCGACGTGGACGTTCCACTCGGGTCAGATCTGCACTGCGCCGACGCGGGCGATCGTGCACCGGTCGATCTACGATCAGGTGGTCGCCGGGCTCGCGCAGATGGCCGGCGCGCTCAAGGTCGGTGACCCGCTCGAGGCCGACACCGTGATCGGCCCGCTCATCACCGGCGCGCACCGCGACCGCGTGCAGGGCTACATCGACTCCGGCAAGGAGGAAGGCGGCGAGATCGTCGCGGGCGGTGGCCGGCCCGAGCACCTCGAGCGCGGCTTCTACGTCGAGCCGACGCTCATCTCGGGCGGCCGGGCCGGCATGAAGGTCGTGCAGGAGGAGATCTTCGGTCCGGTGGTGGTCGTGATCCCGTTCGACGACGACGACGAAGGCATCGCGCTCGCGAACGGCACCGAGTTCGGGCTCTACGACTACGTGTTCAGCGCCGACACCGCGCGCGCGATGCGTGTGAGCCGTCGGATGCGGGCCGGCAACGTCGGGCTCAACACGGTGCAGCGCAACCAGGAGACGCCGTTCGGCGGGACGAAGTCGAGCGGCGTCGGCCGCGACGGCGGTTCCTTCGGCCTCCACGCCTACACCGAGCTCCAGTCCGTCGTCTGGCCCGGCTGAGAACGGTGGTGACGACGATGCACTCAGCACACGTCACTCGACCGGGGTATGTGGAGCGAGCCACCATCACGAGACCCGTCGCGGCGAAACGCGGCGAGCAGAACGATCAGAGGTAGCGATGGAGTTCGGGATGTTCCACTCGGCGCACGTGCCGACCCAGGCCGATGCGGACTCGCAGCGCCGGGTCGAGCACCGGCGCCTGCTCGACGAAGTCGCGGTCGCGGTCACGGGTGACCAGTCCGGGTTCAAGTACGGCTGGTTCACCGAACACCACTTCCTCGAGGAGTACTCGCACCTCTCGGCGAGCGAGGTGCTCATGGGCTTCGTCGCGGCCCGCACCGAGCAGCTGCACATCGGCTCGGGGATCTTCAACATCACGCCGCCGGTGAACCACCCGGCGCGCGTCGCGGAGCGGGTGGCGATGCTCGACCACCTGAGCGAGGGTCGGTTCGAGTTCGGCGTCGGCCGGGGTTCGTCGAGCACCGAGTACCAGGGCTTCGGCATCCCCGATCCCGAGACGACGCGGGACCTGTTCGACGAAGCGCTGCCCGAGGTGCTGCGCATGCTCCACGAGACGCGCTACTCCCACGAGGGCGACGGCTTCTCGATGCCCGACCGGATGGTGCTGCCGAAGCCGTGGACGGTGCCGAACCCGCCGCTGTGGCTCGCGTGCGGGAGTCCGGCCACGTTCGAGAAGGCCGGCCGGCTCGGGATGGGTGCGTTGTGCTTCACGATGGGGGAGCCGGAGGATCTGGCACCGCTCGTCGAGAGCTACAAGAACGCGGTCGCCGAGTGCACCGACCCGATCGGCGGCTACGTGAACGACAACATCGCGTGCGTGTCGATGCTGCTGTGTCTCGACGACCGCGAGCGGGCGGTCGACACGTTCCGGGAGATGGGCGCCGCGCACTACCAGTCGTTGGTGGTGCGTTGGCTCGACTCGATCCCGTTGCCGGTGGAGATCGACCGGGCCAACTTCACGGTCGACGAGCCGAGTCGCGACGAGCTGATCGAGTCGATCGACTGTTAAATATTGTAATTTTCTGTTGATTTATGTAATTTTCTGTTGCAGATTGTAATTTTTGTTGA
>JBBRHS010000276.1:0-4489 GCA_038222385.1 Acidimicrobiia bacterium | reverse complement strand
CGGCCATGTGCATCGGCTCGAACGCGGCGGTCATGCCGTCGGTCACGTGCGGGTCGAAGAACGTCGCGGTGTCGGCCGCGATGATGAACTCGACCTCGCCGAGCATGTAGAACGCGCCCCCGCAGGCCATGCCGTTGACGGCGGCGATGACCGGCTTCCACAGGTCGCAACTCTTGGGCCCGATGTTGTCGCCCGGGTCGTTGAACATGAACGGAGTCGAGCCCGACCCGACCACGGAGTCGTCGGTCGTGTCGTCGGTGTCGCCGCCCATCTGTTCCATGCGGTCGATGCCGGTGCAGAAGGCCTTCTCGCCCGCGCCCGTGAGCACGATGCACCGCACGTCGTCGTGGCGGCGCAGACCGCGCCACAGCGCCTTCAGCTCCCGCTGCATCAGCGAGTTGAACGCGTTGAGGCGGTCGGGTCGGTTCAGGGTGACGAACGCGACGCCGTCGCGCTCCTCGTACCCCAGGGTCTCGAACTCCGGAGTGAACGTCATGCTTTCGACGCTACCGCCGTTGCTGCGCGTCGATGCCCGGGTTGGCGGTCCGGAAGTGGTAGCGGCCGAGGATGCGTCCGATGTCGGACGGGTCCCACTGGGTCGCGTTGCCTTCCTTGTCGGTGGCGAAGAACTCCTCGCCCATCTCCCACGGCTGGTAGACGCACAGGGAGTTGCCGACCATCCGCAGCACCTGACCGGTGACCGGCTTGGAGTCGTCGGACGCCAGCCACACGACCGCCGGGGCGGAGTTCCCCGGGTTCATGCGGTCGAACGTCTCGTACTCCTCGGGGTTGCGGATCTCGATGTCCTTCATGGCCTGGCCGACCATGCGGGTGAAGCCGCCGGGGCCGATGCAGTTGGCCCGCACTCCGTAGCGTCCGAGCTCGAGGCTGGCGATGATCGTCATCGCGGCGATGCCGGCCTTGGCTGCGCCGTAGTTGATCTGGCTCGCCTGACCCTGGAGGCCGGCGCTCGAGACCGTGTTCACGATCGAGGCGCTCGGCTGGCGACCGGCCTTCGACTCGGTGCGCCAGTACTCCGACGCGTGGCGCATTGTGTTCCAGCCGCCATAGAGGTGGACCTTGAGCACGGCGTCGAAGTCTTCCGGCGCCATCGAGAACATCATCTTGTCTCGCAGGACCCCGGCGTTGTTCACCAGGATGTCGAGGCGGCCGAATGCGTCGACGGCCTGTTCGACCATGCGCTTGGCGCCGTCGAAGTCGGCGACGCTGTCGCCGTTCGCGACCGCCTCGCCACCGCGACTCTTGATCACCTCGACGACCTGATCGGCGACCTTCTGGTCGGCACCGTCGCCCGTGACCGACGTGCCGAGGTCGTTCACGACGACCTTCGCGCCGTGGTCGGCGAGCATGACCGCCTCGCCGCGACCGACCCCGTTGCCGGCTCCTGTGACGATGGCCACCTTGCCGTCGAGCATGCCCATTTGCGCGATCCTCCCCCGGAAATGAAAACTGACGCCGGCGTCACCATAATCAACGTCCGCGGTGTCACGCCAAGGGCGACATCGGTGTGTGGAGCGAGCGGTCTGCTCGCACCGCAGTGCAAGCCGCGGACCGACGAGCGAGCGGAGCAATCCAAGATGGCGGTCGACACGAGCATCATCGGCAAGCCCACGACGGCGAAACGGGTGCGGGTGGAGCGGGGGCCGGTCACGGCCTTCGCCGACGCGGTGCTCGACGAGAACCTCGTGTACCACGATGCCACCGCGGCGAAAGCGGCGGGCTTCGGGAACATCCCCGCACCACCGACGTTCACGTTCGCGCTGCCGTTCTGGGGGTCGTTCGCGGAGGACCAGCCGGCTGACCCGACCGGCGGGGTCAACCCCATGCACACGGTGATGGGGGAGCTCTTCGGCCAGGGCGCGCTCGTGCTGCACGGCGAGCAGGAGTTCACCTACCACCGGCCGGTCGAGGTCGGGATGGTGCTCGACGGTCGCGGCGAGGTCGTCGACATCTACGAGAAGGACACCGACGCCGCGACCATGACGTTCATCGTGATCACCACCGAGTGGACCGATGCGGCCGACGATGCGCCCGTCGTCACCGAGACGTTCAACCTGATCGCCCGCAAGCGCAAGTAGGCACCGCGCCCGCGGTTCCCCGTAGGTCACCGACATATCAGAGGGAGCGTCACCATGGGTCGTCTCGACGACAAGGTCGCCATCATCACCGGCGCCGGGCAGGGCATCGGTCTCGCCTACGCGGAGCGGTTCCTCGCCGAGGGGGCGAAGGTCGTCGTGGCGGAGCTGGACGAGACGCGGGCCGCGTCGGCGATGAAGCGACTCGCGGGTCAGGGCGACGCGACGTTCGTGAAGACCGACATCTCCAGTGAGGAGTCGGCCAAGGCGTGCGCGGCCGCGGTGGAGGCTCAGCACGGCACGATCGACGTCCTCATCAACAACGCGGCGATCTACTACGACATCGACAACGCCAACAACGACTACAGCTACCTGCAGAAGATCTTCTCGGTGAACCTGCACGGCGCGTGGCTCATGGCCCGGGCCTGCGCACCGGTGATGGTGAAGAACGGCGGCGGCCGGATCATCAACCAGTCTTCGGGCGCGGCCTACACATACAACATCCCCATGGCCGTGGGGGAGTTCCACGAGGTCAGCGCGTTCAGCTACAGCCAGACCAAGTGGGGGGTGATCGGGCTTACGAAGTTCCTCGCCGGTCAGCTCGGTCCGTACAACGTCACCGTGAACTGCATCGCGCCTGGTGTGACGATGACGGAAGCCACCAAGAAGATCGTGCCGCCCGAGTTCATCGACATGATCCCCGAGTTCATGTCGGCGATGAAGAAGAAGCTCGAGCCCGAAGACCTCGCCGGCACCGCCGTCTACTTCGCGTCCGACGACGCCAAGCTCGTGACCGGTCAGGTCCTCTGCGTCGACGGTGGCGCCTTCATGCCGGCGTAGGCCGTCATCCCGGGGTTCTCGCGACCTTTCGTGACCGCAGCGGTCGCCTCCCGTCGCGAGAACGGGATCGGGGGGTTACGAGACGCGCTTGGATCGGATCGGAGCGGCGCGTCAGCCCACACGAGCGGTGTACCAGAACTCGAACGGCGGAAGGGTCACGTCGACGCGAGCGACATCGCCGGACTGTGCGTCGACGGCGACGAGGTCGGGGCCGATCGCGGCGAACAGCCAGCGCGCGTCGGGCGACCACGTGAACATCGGTTGGCTCGAACCGAGCTCCGCGGTGGCCAAAGCTCGGCCGCGGGCATCGAAGGTTCGCACGAGGTACGGCGCAACTCCGTCGTACTCGAGGATCGCGATCGTCGAGTCGTCGGGTGAGACCGACGCGATGATCGGTTGGGGACGGGCGGAGTAGTGGGCGAGGGTCCGAGAGCCGCCCGACCGCACGTCAGTCACCCGAACCGGACATTCGCGGCCGCAGCGAGTGGAACGCCAGACGACGGTGTGTCGTCCTGTCGCGAAGGCGACGCCGTGTGCGGCGATGACGATGTCGCGGACCGGCTCCTGCACGACGAGCGTTCCGGAAGTGCCCTCGAACTGGGTGGGCTCGGCCCGTAAGACCGAGGGCGAGCTCGATGCGGGCAGGTCGACGGGATCCGACCGCCGGAGCGATCCACGATCGACGTCGAGAACCCACCAGGCTCCGACGTGGGAGAGCGCTAGGCGCGAGCCGGTCCGGGCATCGAGGGAGGGGAGCCCCGCCGAGAACAAGTCCCCGGCCTGACCTTCGGCGCCGTCGTCACTGCCCGCGAGGGCGAGGAGGCCGAAGAGGGCGATGGCGATCCAGAGGAGGACGCCCGGGCGGGTGTACCACGGCTCGGGCTCGATGCGGCGGGGCACCGTGCCGAGGCCGAACGGCAGCTCGGCGTAGTGGTCCTCGAAGTGGCGGCGCTGGGCGCCCGGCCCCCGGCTCTCCACTTCGCCGGGATCGTCGAGGTCGACGACGACGAGATCCTCGTCCGCACCGCGGGTGCGCATGGTCGAGAGGGTAGCGACACCGGCGCCGGGCGAGGACGCGTGCCAGGCCCAATAGGGTGTCTCCGTCCGGCCCCGCCCCAGGAGACCCGCATGTCCGAGCCCGTGATCGTCGCCACCGCCCGCAGCCCCATCGGGCGCGCCAACAAGGGATCGCTCGTCGACGTACGCCCCGACGACCTCGCCGCGACGATCGTGCGGGCCGCGCTCGCCCGGGTGCCGGGCCTCGACCCGAGCGAGATCGAGGACCTCATGCTCGGCTGCGCCCAGCCGGCAGGGGAGCAGGGCTACAACCTCGCCCGGGTCGTCGCGATCCAGGCCGGCCTCCCCGGGGTCCCGGGCACGACCGTCAACCGGTACTGCTCGTCGTCGTTGCAGACCATCCGCATGGCCGCGCACGCGATCCGCGCCGACGAGGGCGACGTGTTCATCGCTGCGGGCGTCGAGTGTGTGAGTCGCTTCGCGCAGGGCAAGTCCGACGGCATGCCCGGCACGGTGAACAAGGTGGTGCACGGCGA